>NZ_QSKJ01000012.1:0-372 GCF_003469895.1 Collinsella sp. AM28-11LB | reverse complement strand
GGCCGTAAAGCACCTGCCTGCATTGCGGACGGCGAGGATCTCGCGGTATGTCACCAGGTCGTTCTCGCGCTTGATGCGCTCGAGGACGGTTGCGACAACAAGCGCCGCTATCGCCGGCAGGAACGCCGCAGCCGCGGCGACGCCGGCGCCCCAGGTGCCCTCCATCCAGTTAAACGCCGGCGACAGTATCAGTGCGAACGCCACCGCCAGCAACGCGAGCATCAGCACGGCCAGCCATAGCATCCGCGTTCCCATGCGCTTGCGATCTCTTTCGACTGCCTCTTCCATAACGGTCACGTCTCCCTTCACGAGCGTGTCTATGGAGGTGTCGAATAGGATGCTCAGCATGAGCAGACTCTGGACGTCCGGATA
>NZ_QSKJ01000011.1:0-62991 GCF_003469895.1 Collinsella sp. AM28-11LB | reverse complement strand
ATTAAGTGCTTTCCTTTGCGTGCGGAACTCGCGACAAACTTCATGCCCTCCGGTCCGCCCCCGGGAGCTGGGGTAACTTATCCGGGCCCGGCGTTCAGAAAAGTCAGTGCAGCAAAATGGCGATGCGGATGGGGTTAGTGCTCGTAGATCAGGTTGCCTGCCAGGTAGGTGGCCTGAACCTTGGTGGCTTGGAGTTCTTGGGGGTCGATGGTGAGCGGGTTTTGGTCCAGGACTACCAGGTCGGCATACTTGCCGGGCTCCAAGCTGCCGAGGTTTTGCTCGTCGCCCGCTGCATAGGCGCTGCCCAGGGTGTAGTTGCGCAGAGCCGTTGCTGCATCAATGCGCTCGCTCGGCAGCCAGCCACCCTCGGGCCAGTGGCTTTTGGGGTCCTGGCGTGTGATAGCCGTGTAGAGCACGTTCATGCTGGTAACGGGCGTGATAGGGCTGTCGGTACCGAAGGCTTGGCGAATGCCGCGCTGCTTATAGGTCGCGAACGGCCACATGATGCGGCTGCGTTCCAGGCCCAAGTCGCGCTCCGGACCACCTGGGTCGAGCGTGATGTGGCAGGGTTGGCTCGAGGTAATGATGTTGAGCTTGCGCAGGCGATCGATGTCCTGAGGCAGCAAATTCTCCAGGTGCTCGAGCGTGTTATGGCCGTGCTGGGGCAGGCCGTACAGTTCGGCCGCTTCCTCGAAGATATCGAGCGCGGCATGGATGGCACCGTCGCCGATGACGTGGATGCGCACGGTGTGGCCGCGCTCCGCGGCAGCCAGAACTAGCTTGCGCATGCGCTCGGCGGGAACCGTCAGACGGCCCTGGTCGCCCGGGAAGCGCGGATTGGTATAGGGCTCGGTGAGATATGCCGTGTGTTCGCTCGACACGCCGTCGAAGAACTGCTTAAAGCCCGGCGCCGAGAGCAGCACATTGTTCGCGTAACGTGCCTGCAGCTCTTCCAAGCGCGACTGGTCATCCAGCAGCGTGGGGAACAGATGGGCTCGGATGCCCAACTTGCCGGCTGCCTGTAGTTTGTCGTAGACGTCGTCGCGGATAAAGTCGCAGCCCGGCATGGGCATGAGCGACATATCGCAGATTGAGGTGATGCCTTGCTCTGCCATACGCTTCATTTGGTCGGCGTAAGCGCTCGCGATGCGGTCCTCGCCCAGCCACTCCAGGCAGCGCGGCAGCAGCTGCATGGCAGCCGCCTCGTGCGCAATGCCCGTGAGTTCGCCGTTTGCGTCCTTGTCGTAGCTGCCGCCCGCTGGCGGCTCGCTGTCGCGCGAGACGCCGAGCGCCTCGAGCGCGCGGCTGTTGAGCCACAGCGTGTGCCCGTCGCCCGAATACATAACGCAGGGGCGATCGGGGAATGCCGCATCGAGCGACGCCTTGGTAGGATGCTCGGGCGGGTCCCAACGGTAGTCGCGCCAGCCCTGCGTCACAACCCAAGCGTCATCGGGCAGGTCCTGGGAAAACTCGAGCGCGTGCTGTACCAGTGCTGCCTCGGACGTGCCCATATCCATGAGCATGTACGGCGAGGCGCCAACCGAGGTATGGAAGAAGTGCAAGTGCGCATCGTGGAAACCGGGGCAAACAAACTGCTCGCCGTAATCGATAACCGGCGTGACGGCGGGAGCCGCGGCGATCACATCGTCGGGCTTGCCGACCGCGACGATACGGTCGCCCGCGATGGCAATCGCCAGCTCACGGGCATCATCGATGCCGTCTTGTGCGGTAAAGACGTTCTTGGAGCGGATTATCCGATCGATATGTTGCATGGGCATCCCCATCTCTGGCAGGAAATTCAACACCCCCGAGTGTACTCCCCCACTCTTGTTACTAAACCCCAAGCGGCAAACGGCTGCTTTGCCACGCCAAGTGGCAGGTGGCATACTGGAGGCAGCCTGTACGATTTTGCGATCAACCCAGCAAGGAGCAAATCGATCATGACGAAGACCAAGGCACAGCAGATTATGGCAGCGACCGGGGTGCGAGCGGCTGACGACATCACCGCAGCCATCCAAGATATCGCTGCCGAGTTTGAGCCCTACATCATCAAGCAGCGCCGCCACTTCCATAAGCACCCGGAGCTGAGCCTCGCCGAGGAGCGCACGACTTCGGACATCGCCAATCAGCTCGATGCCATGAATATCCCCTATGAGCGCCCCCTTAAGACGGGCCTGGTGGCAACCCTTCGCGGCACCGCGCCCGATGCCTACCGCGAGGACGGCACGCCGCGCCGCCGCATCCTGCTGCGCACCGACATCGACGCCCTGCCCGTTACCGAGCAGACCGGCGAGGAGTTTGCTAGCGTCAACGAGGGCTGCATGCACGCCTGCGGCCACGACTGCCACATCGCCATGATGCTCGGCACGCTGCAGATTCTGCGCCATATGACCGACGACATCCACGGCGAGGTCCGCATCGTCTTCCAGCCCAGTGAGGAAAACGGCCAGGGCGCCAAGCTCATGATCGGCACGGGCGTGCTCGACGGCGTCGATGGCGCCTACGCCGCGCATATCTGGAGCGAGGTCGATGCCGGCACCGTAAGCTGCGAGCCCGGTCCACGCATGGCCAACACCGACTGGTTCCGCATCGACGTACGCGGCACCTCATGCCACGGCGCCATGCCCCAGCGCGGCCACGACGCCGTTATGGTTGCCGCCGAGATCGTCAACGCCTTGCAGACTATCGTTTCGCGCGAGATTAGCCCCTACGAGCCGGCGGTCATCACCGTCGGCGAGCTGCACGGCGGCACCGCGCGCAACGTTATTGCCGGCACGGCCTACCTCGCCGGCACGGTGCGCACCTACGGCGATTCGACCCACGAGGAAATGCCGGAGCTTATGCGCCGCATCGTGGAGCATACTGCGGCAGCCTTGGGCGCCGAGGCAGAGCTCACCGACTACACCATCGCCAACTACAAGGTCGAAAACGACGCCGCCTCGAGCGAACGCTGCCGCCAGGCCGTGGTCAAATGCCTGGGCCCCACCGGCCAGGGCCATTACCGCGGCACGCTTTCGGGCGAGGATTTTTCGGAGTACCTGCGCCGCGTGCCGGGTGTGCTCGCCTTTGTAGGTACGCGCAACCCCAAGATTGGCGCCACGTACGCCCAACATTCCTGCTTTTACAAGATTGACGAGACCGTACTGGCCAAGGGTTCCATGGTGGCCGCCCAGTATGCCATCGACTTTTTGGCCGAGCCCACGCAAGAGGAGCTCGACGGCCCCACGATCGCCGCGGTTGCCGAGACCAACCCCGACTTGGCCGCCAGGCTGCGCTCTGCCAAGGCGACTGCCGCTGAGGCGCGCGACGCCATGCACGATGCTCGCACCGCCCGCCATGCTGCAATCAAGGGCATCCGCGATGCGCGGGCTGCTGCTCGTAACGAAGAAAAGCACGACGAGTAGGCTGCAAGATTCTTCAAACACCCATTCAAAACAATGAGAGGGCGGATGTTGGAACGAACATCCGCCCTCTCATTGTTTGTCAAGCGCTATTTCTACCATTTCAACCCCGTCCCCAAATGGCAGAGCCAGCGTGGGGGTTCGAGGTGGATGATGTCGTCGGGAACTCCGGCGGGAGCATGGCCGCCAAAGAGCAGACCGGCATCTGCCGGATTGATGAGGCGCACGATCCATACGGCAACGACCAGCACGCACAGAACAATTACCGCAATGTCGATGCCGCGCTTTAGCTTGCTCGATGCCACCTCCTCGCGCACGAACGCGAGCGCAAACGCAATCGGCACCACCCAAAACAGCGGATGATAAGCAAAGGCAGCCGCAAAATCGAGGCGCAGTGCTGCCAGCCAGGCCCTCGTCATGCCACATCCCGGACAGGGAATGCCCGTCATCAGGCGAAACACGCAGCCGATATCGAGCAGGTAGAGTGCGAGCCAGGCGACAAAGAGCGCGCCGATGCAAGAAAGGGCGCGGCGAATGAGCTCCGCCGCGCCCTTATGTCCCTGAGAGCCGTTCACGCCGCTCTTATCGTTAGGCACGAGCGCCAAGACGGGCGTTGTAAGCCGTTGCCATGGCATTGGTATTCTTGATGATGATGTTCATGGCAAAGATGGGGCCAAGGCCGCACAGCAGCGCGCCGACAATCTGCCACATAAGAACGGTGGTGCCGTTCTCCTGGAACATCAGGCCATAGCGAGGAGCATTAGCCTGCAGGCGGTTACCGATCTTGTAGTACCAGTAGAGTCCGTAGAAGCCGCAGGTCACGAACGACAGCAGGATGAATGCTGCCAGACCCGGCGTGGAATCGCCGTCATCCTGGCACATGACATTGATGTCGCGGGCAAGGCAATAGAGGAAGTAATACGAATAGATGCCGCAGGTCACGATGGAAAGCAGGAGCCAGCCGATCACGCCACGGTCGGTCTTAATCGGAGCATAGCCCATCGGGGCAGGTGCAGGCTGCTGAGTATACTGCTGCTGCCCGGCGTACTGCTGCTGAGGCTGGGGCTGAACTGCCTGAACCGGAGTGGGCTGAATCTGCGTGGGCTGCGGAGCAGGCTGGGGCTGCGGCGCGGGCTGAGAGGCCGGAGCGACGGGGGCGGCACCGATGGCAGAACCGCAAACAGGGCAGAATTTGGCATCATCCGAAATGGGAGAACCACAAGTGGGACAGAACATAAGCTTCTCCTTTTCCTAAGGCGTCGCACGCCTTCAAACCTTACACGTCTATGTTCTCAACAATAGCCGCGACGTTGTTGCGCAACATTGACCAATTTCCGAGAAATTTTGCTGCAACCGTTTTCCCAGGCATTTTCTTGCTTTCGCAGTAGAAAAAGGCGCCCTGGGCTCAGTTGCCCAGGGCGCCTCGACCGACTATTCGGTTTGATTGTTTTCGGCAGCAGGATTATCGCCCGGCTCATCTGCCGGCGTGGCAACGGCATTCCAATCGGGCTCCGCAGGCGTCGCCTCGGGTGCCGGAGCAGGTGCAGGCGCGGGTGCCGGAGCAGGTGCAGGCGCGGGTGCCGGGGCAGGTGCAGCACCAGTGGCGACCGTGGGATTGAATCCCGCAGGAGCAGGCTTCTTCTCACCCGGGAGCACAAACGTCAGGACATCGTCGGCATCCTCGTCGGCCCACTCGCTGGCATGACGTGCCGCCCAATAGCCAACGGCGCGATACTTGAGCATCTTGCCAAACACAACCAGGAACACCGTGACAAAGACAACGATCATCAGGAACAGGATGAGCGTGATGCCGCCGCCCTCGATGATTGCCTCAAGACCCGTGGGGCGATAGTAATAGCTATACATACCAAACGTAGCAATGGCACCAAAGATGGCGGTGAAAATCCAGGTGATGATATTGGAAACAATGCCCGTCAAAAACTCGGGGAGGATCGATGCGCAGAACAACTTGCCCAGGTTGGCCTTATAGGACTTCCAAACCCTCTCAAGCGAAAACGCGCTTTCCACGCGGCCGGCGACTGCAAAGTGCATCACAGCGGCATCGCCAAACATCTTAAAGAAGATGCCCAGCACAAACGAGACGAACAGGGCAAAGACAAGCAGCCCCATCGAACCGATGAGGGCACCCTCAAGACCGCTCGAACCATAGAAATAATATGAACCGACAGCACCGATCACAGCGCTCTCAAGCACCGAGAACACCACGCCAATCACCGGAATAATGGCCACGAACTCGAGCACGCCTGTAATGACAGACGAGAAAATGCCCAATCCAAACGAGGTCGAGCGCAGCAGCGGACGCTCCATGCCGTTATCATCCTTGAGCGACAGGTCACGACCCCACTCGATAGCAAAGCCGGCACCGCACACGCTTGCCACGTACGCAAGCAAAAAGCCGATGGCAGCTGCAATACCGCCGATAACGGGGATGAACAGCACCAGCACCGACACGACGCAGATAAGCGCCGGCAAAAAGGCGATCTGGCATACGCGAACCAGGGCGCCGGGAACCTTAAGCATGTCGTTGAAAGCCTGTGCCATGCAGCCCTTGGGCACGTTCATAGCCGGCTGGGGCGCAACGAACGGCTGCGGCTGGGCAAACGGCTGACCCTGCGGCTGAGGTTGAGCTTGCGGAGCGGGACCGGCGGCCTTGACCTCGGTATTAGGGGCACCGCACACGCCGCAGAACTTGTCGTTATCGCCCATGGGGGCACCACACTGCGAACAGAACATCGAAATCATCCCTTCGTATCTAGAGCGAATCACCTGGATCGCAAACGATGTCTTTGGCATCATTATCGCCCAATGTGGGGACAAATACCCCAAGATGACCGATTTGCAACGCAGGTGGCTTTATTCAATGATTCGAAGGGTGCGCCCGGACTAGTTCGTACCGCGGAAGCCCTTGCCGACGATTTCGGAGCTATCGACGATGGTGATGAAGGCATCAGGGTCAATCTCGCGGGTATAGCGGCGCAGCTGCACTGCCTCGCGACGGCTCAGCACGCTCATAATCACCGTGACGCACTTGCCCGAGAAGGCTCCGTAGCCACGGCTGATCGTTGCCGTGCGGTTGAGATGCTTGACGATAAACTCCTCGACTTTGCGCGGTTCGGCGCAAATAATCGTACAGACCTTGCGCAGGTGGATGCTCTCGATGGCCTTGTCGACCACAAGCGTCTTGGCAAACAGACCGAGCACACAGTACAGACCGACACGCGGGCCATACAAAAAGGCCGCGATGGTCACGATGCCGATATCGACCAGCAACAGGGCACGGCCGATCTCAAGCGTCGTGCGACGCTTGAGGATCATGGCAAGAATGTCCGTGCCGCCCGTCGAGGCGCCAATGTCAAAGACAATGGCACTGCCCAGCGCCGGCAAGATGACGGCAAAACACAGGTCGAGCCACATATCGCCCGTCATCGAAACATCCGTCGGAATGAAGAGCTCAAACAGTGAGACGTAGGCCGAAAGCGCAAACGAGGCAAAGACACTCCAAAGGATTGCCTTACGCTCCAAAAAGATAAAACCCAGGATGACCAGGACCGCGTTGATAATCCACATAAAGACGCCGACGGGCAGAGTCGGGAACAGCGTAGAAAGAATGACCGACACACCCGAGGTGCCGCCGAAGGCAAAGTGATTGGGCGTTTTGAAAGCCACGATGGCAAAGGCCGTGAGGATCAGGCCCAGGTTGAGCTCGGCAAAAAAGCGCGGAAAGCCTGGTTCCTGGCTGCGCTTGCGGCCGGCGCGTTCGCCTTGCTCAATAACATCGCGATCGACAACGCGCTCCATCGGCACCACCGGAGGACGATGCACCTCCTCGGCAGCACGCGATGCCGCCTCTGCCGCAGCGGTCTCAATCGCCCATGCTTTGCTTTCTGTTTCGTGCTCGTCAGCCATTACGGCAACCCCTCGTTAACAATTTGGAAACAATGCGCCCATTAGGGTAACGCGGAACGCAGCAATTGCAACCCTTAGTTAGACGAGCGGTATGCCCGCATCGGGGGCATACAAAGAACGGCCAGCCGCGCATGTGCCTGCGTGACTGGCCGTTTAACGTTTTGGCAGATAAAACCTGCCAAAATAAACCTGTCCCTTTTTGGCAGGTTACTCGTGCTGGTTGGTGCGGCGTTCGTACTCCTCGGGGGTGATGACATCCTCGATGCGTAGGTTGACGCCCGCCACCTCAAGGCCGGTCATCGCGGCGAGGCGCTCGGTCACACGCGCCTTAACGTCGTCGAAAATCGCGGGCGCGTAGGCGCCATACTCGATAATGACGGAAATGTTGACGACCACGCGGTTGTCATCGGTGACCTCGACCGTCACGCCCTTGGTCAGGTTCTCGGCACCAAACTGCTCCTGTACAAAGTGCATGAGGTTGCCCTTCATGCCCAAGACGTGCGGCACCTCGCGGGTGGCCATGGCGACGATTTTCTCGATCACGCCGTTGGAATAGGTCAGCGAGTCCTCGGACTCGTCAGCCTCCTCGTCGTCCTCGTCAACCTCGTCTTCGGATTCGGCCTCGACAAACGCCTCGTCCTCGAGCGTCACGCCTTCGGCCTCGGCGACGACGGTCTCATCCGCATCGAGCTCGGTATCGGTCACATCGACCTTCGTGTTAAAAGCCATGGTTCCTCCTTATGCCCACCGCATACGCGGCGGTCGAATACATGCTAGCGACCGCTAAACAGGCGGCCGAAGAAGTTGACGATCCCGTTTTCGCCATCGCGAATCTGGCCGATCACAGCCCCGATCAGCACGAAGAATGCGATGACCAGCGTGTCCCACAGGCCGAGCGTGAGCACCAGCACCGCGAGCACAAAACCCGCGACGGCGCCGAGCGTGGTGTTGGGATGGCGAACGGCATAGCTCCAGATAGCCGCCCCCGTGCCCTTAATGAGACCCATGGCCTCGTCAAAGTCGTCGACGGCAGCGTCACGCGACTCGGTGCCCTCTACCTTGGGATCGACGACCTCGCTTGCCGGCGCGACGCTCTGATCGATAGTCAGGCGCGGGGTGCGGACGGTCTTATCTTGATTGGTATCACTCACCGGAAACCTCCACGGTCTGGACGGTAGTCTTGGACGGCAAAAAACGGACGCGCGTAGTCGTACCCGGCGTGCCGAGCATGGTGTCGCAAGCTTTCTCGATGCGCTGCTGCATCGCGGTAGCCAGAGATGCCACGTCCTTATCGTCAAGCGCGATAGCCTCGACCTTAAAACGGACGTGCGAATCGTCGGAGCCTTGGACGCGGGCCTCGACATGCTCGACCATCACGCGGTTGTCGCGCTCGGCAGCAGCCCTGGCGCACGAAGAAAGCGCCGCGAGGGTAACCTCGATATTGCGCTCCCCCGCCGGATGCACGCAGGACGGTTCGCGACGGGCGAACATCAGGCGGAAGAAGCTTACCAGCACGCCGATCGCCACGACGCCGGCGCACGCCGTGACGACGATGCGCGGCAGGGGGTCGCGCATCAGCAACATAAAGCGATACGTATACGGCCCCCAAAACTGGCAGACAAGCGTACCCAGCGCCACGATGGTGGCGGCAAGGTACACGATCGCTAGGGCTCGTTTGAGTACGCGCACGCGGCGCTCCCTTCAAATCTCGGCTCTCGAAATGCAAAACGGTTCGCATCATTATAAAAGAGCCGGGTCCGGTGCTCTACGCACGCGGATCCGGCTCATCTATTCCACGAGACTTGCATGCTCGCTTCATTATGCCCAGATATGCACGGCTTAACCCGTGCGGGCGCTACTCCTCCTCGAGGGCAGCGATGACCTCGTCGGTCATGTCCATGGTGCTGTAAACATCCTGGACGTCGTCGAGCTCCTCAAGACGGTCGATGAGGCGCTGAACCTTCTTGGCGTCGGCGCCGGAGACCTCGGTCGGGGTGGTCGGGACCATGGTGGTCTCGGAGCCCTTGACCTGGACGCCCTGCTCCTCGAGCGCCTTGGAGACAGCCATGACCTCGTTGGCAGTAGTCCAGACGATCCACTCCTCGCCGGCATCCTCGTAGTCTTCGCCACCGGCCTCGGCGATGGCCATCATGAACTCATCCTCGTCACCGGCAGCACCGTTGGCGATCATGGTCTCCTTCTTGGCGTTCTCGTCCAGGATCTCCTTGGCGACGACGATCTGGCCCTTGCGCTCAAACTGGAAGGCGACGGAGCCGGAGGTGCCCAGGTTGCCACCAGCGTGGGAGAAGGCGGAACGGACATCAGCGGCAGTACGGTTGCGGTTGTCGGTCAGGCAGTCGACGTAGACGGCGACACCGGCGGGACCGTAGCCCTCGTACACGATGTTCTCGTAGACGGCAGCATCGGCGCCCGAACCAAAAGCCTTGTCGATAGCGGACTTGATCTTGTCCTTAGGCATGGACTGAGCCTTGGCCTTGGCAACGGCAGCGGCGAGGCTGGCGTTGTTCTCGGGCAGCGGGTCACCGCCGAGACGGGCAGCAACGGTGATGTTGCGGCTGAGCTTGGAGAAAAGGGCGGAACGCTTGGCGTCCTGCGCGCCCTTACGATGCTTGGTTGTGGCCCACTTAGAGTGTCCGGACATACGTGTCTCCTATCGGTTTCGACCTAAAGCCCAGCGCAGATGCTCGGGCAATATAAACAAACGTCGTTATGATATACCTACTGGCCTGCGAGATAAACCCCAAAATGAAGGCGTCGTGATGATGCCACCCTTTGGTGCAAAGTAACCTGACCCCAATGCACCAAGTTAGGACCAGAGGAAGTCGCTGCGGGTGACGGTGGCGCCGATGGCGAAGGGCATGCAGGCGATGGCCGGATACAGGTAGCGCATGTAGGTCGACCCGTTGCACGGGCCAATCAGGCACACGGCGAGCACACCCATCAGTGGCACCCAAATCGCCAGCGCACGCCATGAATGACGACGCAGCAGGTAGACCACCGCGGCGATCATGATCCACACATAAGTGGCCGAGCTCATGGTGAGCGAGATAAACGGGATGCGCTGCACCGCCACGCGATACAGGTTGATCAGGTGGTCGCACCAGCGCACAACCTTGCTATCGACCGGATGGAAGTCGAAGTACTTGAGATTATCGGGGCGCGCCATAATCTCGGCACTACGCGCCGTGCTGTAGACCCACGCATCGCGGGCACTCGGATAAAAGTAGCCGTAATAGTTATTGATAAGCGCCGAGATATAGCACTCGGGATCCTTTTTGAACATCTGGGCCCACACCTCAAAATAGGCCTTGATGTCCTCCTGCGAGGCGTATTCGTTAAAGCAATTTTTGACGGCATCCGACTTATCCGGGTTGTAGCGGCGGCCCAGATTCTCGTACTTGAGCACACGGTCGATCACGGCGCGCTCTTCGTCGGTCACCAAGCCGTCGCAAGGAGCCTCCACGATGGTGCCGTCCTCCTTAACCGTGGGGTTGACGCCCGAGTTGAGGCCGTCGTGCTTTTGGACGAAACGAGCGGTCTGCTGAAACGGAATCGAGAGGATTTCGCGCTTGGAACCAGGAGTGATGTCGTGCGCCGGCATAAAGACCTTGGTGAAGTACATATTAGAGGCAAGGCAGAGTGCAAGCACCGCAAGAACTCCCACCCAGCGGAAGCGCGAGATGGCGCCCGAAGGCGCAGCACCAGCCTGCTTGGCTGCACGACGAGCCACATGCGCGTCCCATGCGCAAAACGCCGACGCGATTACGCATGCCGCCAGGGGAAACACCAGGCCGCCGTTGCGCAGAAACGTGGAACCCATGGCGCCCAGAGCGAGCAGCAGCCAGTCGTGGCGCGCAAAGAGCACGGGGGCTTTCTCGCCCGCTCGCTCGACATTGGCATCACGACGGGGCAAGCCACATGCCACGAGCTTGACGGTCTGTACCAGCAGCACCAAAAACGCGTCGGCAAACAGCACATCTTTGGTGAGCAACGCCGCGTAGTTAGAGAACATCGGCATAAACGCAAAGAACAGCAAGATCACGCCGCGGACCGGCAGGCTCATGCCCAGTTTGCGCAGCGACGAAATGGAATAGGCCATGCAGGCAGCCGTGATGACAAATTGAGCGCAGGTATAGATGATGAGGCCCGCGTTAGCGCTGTTGAACAGCGAAAGCCCCAGCTGAACGCACGAGCTGATAATGGCCGTGTGCACCACGGGGTGATGTCCGTTGAGCAGCACGTTGGGGTTGAGTAGGCGCAGGTAGTCGCTCGTGCCGTTGGGATAGTTGAACCACTGGCGAATCTGCGCACCCGTATCTCCCATAAAAAGGCCGGGCAGCGAAGCGATGAGCGTGGGCGCCCAGGCGATCATAAGCACCAGGAAGGGCCCGGCAAAGGGATGGACCGAGAGTACGGCGTGAGCCACACGCCATATGCGGCCAAAGTGCGCTTCCGAAAACGGAATGCGCCGAGAGCTCAGCCAATCTAGACACTCAAAGGCAAGGTAGAAGGCAACGATCGCCAGGAGCATCCAGCCCGCGCCGCCAATCCAGGCGCAGATGATGCGAGCTTTGTCGCCAAGGACGATCTCGGCCGAGTCGGTGAGGTCGTAGCTGCGGCCGAACACCATGCAGACGGCAAAGAACAGCGACGGCAAAATGATTGATGGACGCCAGGTGTCGCCACGGCCAAAGAACACGTAGCGAAACGGCAAGGTGAGCAGGCAGGCAAGTGCAAGCAGCATGACCGCGTCGGTATGGCCGGCAAACGAGAGGAGCACCTCGTAGCACACGTACAGCATGCCCGAGGCTTTGGGGTCAATCGCCAAGACTGCGTTGCTCGACACCGGCGCGGGATCGATGGAAAACGCCGTGGTCGCCAACAGCGCGAGCAAAAATGCGATGAGCGTCTGCTTGGCGGGGTAGCGCTTAAACCAGACGATGCGGGCAGCGTCGCGCGCAGCCGTTGTGGAGAGGTCGGAATCCTTCACAGTCCAAAGAGCCTTTCTAGAAACCTATCAAACTCGGCAAAACCACCACAAAGGTGCCTGTCCCCTTTGTGGTGGTATGTGGTGGTTAGGCGTCGAGGTAGATGCGCTGGGGGCGATTGCGGTGTCGGGCGAAGATAATGAGCGCCAGGCCGGCGATCACGAGCGGCAAACTCAGCAGCTGACCCATGGTGATAACGCCGCCCAGCAGATAGCCAAGCTGGGCATCGGGCACGCGCACGAACTCGACGAGGAAGCGGACGATGCCGTAGCCCATCACGAACACGCCCATAAACGTGCCTTGGGGCAGTAGCGGCTTTTTGCGGCTGAGCACCTGCAGAATGCAAAAGAGCACGATGCCCTCAAGAAATGCCTCATAGAGCTGGGAGGGGTGACGCGGCATATTGCCCGCGGTGCCACCGAAGACCACGCCCCAGGGCAGATCGGTCGGCTTACCCCACAGCTCACCGTTCACGAAGTTGGCGCAACGTCCCAGGCACAGCGCCAGCGGCGCGCCGATGACGGCAAGGTCGGCGATGGTCCAGGCGTCGAGCTTATACATGCGGCACACGATGATGCCGCCGATAATGCCGCCGACCAGGCCACCGTGGAAACTCATGCCGCCCTCGTTGGTGGCAAAGATCTCGAGCGGGTGCGCCCAGTAGTAGCCATCACCGTAAAAGACGACGTAGAACAGGCGCGCACCGATAATGAGGCCAAAGACCACGCCGACCACGACACTCGTCAGGTCATCAATCGTGATGTCAAAGCCCCAGCGACGCTGCGTGCGGTACATGACGACCGCCGTGAGCAGGGCGCCGACCACATAGGCCAGACCATACCAGTAAATCGTGATAGGCCCCGCCGAAATCGCGACGGGATCAAGCATATGGTAGAAGTCGTTGAGCATGTCGACCCTCCTACTCCCTACATACAAATGCGGCCGCGGGCCTTGCGCTCGCAGCCGCATATCTGGGCGTAACGTCTATGCGGAGCATGCCGTCCGCAGCTTTCGCAGCTTAGAACGGCGCGTACTCGTCGTACAGGTCGTCGGTCTCGCCAGAAGCATTGGCCTGCTCGACACGGGTGACGCCGGGCACGTGCTCCTTCAGGATGCGCTCGATGCCCATAGACAGGGTCAGCGAGCTCATGGGGCAGCCGGCGCAGGCGCCCTGCAGCTCCAGCTTGACAACGCCCTCGTCGTCGACGCCCACATACTCCATATCGCCGCCATCGGCCTGCAGGTTGGGGCGAATCTCTTCAAGAACCTTCTTAAGCAGCTCTTCGTTAACAGCCACAGGGGCTCCTTTCTCACAATAACGCGGGCACGCCCGCGGACAGGGGCTATGTTACTACAGCCATGTACCCGCTTAGGCGCCAGCCATGCGTGCGGACACGACTTTCACGAGCAGTCAATTTGGGACGGGGCCTTTTTAGCTGCTTTTTGTTGCCAGCTGGCGTTGCCACGCGCTACTGCCGAGCCTGCCCCTCGGTGCCGATGTGAACATCGACGATAACCTGGCGATAGCTGATGCCGCAGGAGTCAAGGATGCGGCGGCTGATGCGGCCGTCGTCGGTGTCGGCGTACTTATTGTCCAGGTAGACGACCTCGCCCACACCCACCTGCGCCAAGATTTTGGCACAGTCATGGCACGGGAACAGTGTGACGTAGACCGTGGAGCCCTCAAGATCTTTGAGCGAGCCGCGGTAGTTGAGCACTGCGTTGGCCTCGGCATGAACTACGTAGTTATGTTTGTCCTGCAGCGGGTCGTCGCTCGTGCCCCACGGGAAAAAGTCGTCGTTGAGCGCCGAGGGTGTACCGTTGTAGCCCACCGAAAGGATGCGGTGGTTGGTGCTGGCGATGCACGCACCCACCTGTGTGTTGGGGTCCTTGCTGCGGCGCTGCGCGGCGATGGCTACGCTCATAAAGAACTCGTCCCAGCTAATGACGTCCAGGCGCTTGCCTGACGAAGTTTGATGAAGATCGTCCGACATGGCAGACACCTCCGTAATCGCAATAGTTTGACCCATTGTAGCAGGTGAAAGGTGGGGCGTTTGTCCCACCGGCGCCCTCACATTTACACGCGGCGGGGCTTTTGGTTGATGCGGTACAGCTCGGCGAGACCCCGCAGCGTCAACGCGTCGTCGACCGTCAGGCTGTAGCCGACCAACGCCGCGAGCGGGTCGGCATCGTCGCCGGTGATGACGATGGGCACGTCGCCCTCCCCCGTGGCCTTGGTCGCGCGCATCTCGGCAAGCACCATGTCGAGCATGCCATCGATGCGGGCTACCTCGCCCAGAACCACGCCCGAACGCATGGCCTCGCGCGTGTTGCGACCGATGACGTGCGTTGGCGCCGAGGGCTCGACATGTGGCAAACGCGCCGCAGCGGCCGAGAGCGAGCGGGCGCCGAGTGCCAGACCAGGCGCGATAACGCCGCCGACAAAGGTTCCGCGCGCATCGATGACCTCGATATTGGTCGTGGTGCCGAGGTCGATCACGATGCACGGAGAGCCGTAGACGGCACGGGCCGCCACGGCGTCGGCGATGCGGTCGGGACCGATCTCGGCCGGGTCATCGTAGTGCACAGGCATGCCGGTCTTGAGGCCCGGTCCCACAGTGAGCACGCGCCCCGTACAGGTGCGAGAAAGCGCCGTCTTCCACGGGCGCTCGAGCGCCGGCACCACGCAGCTCAGCACGGCAGCCGTGGGCACAAGTGTGCCCGGCATGCCCGCATCGGCCGCCAGCGCGGCCATGACTTGAGCGAGACGCATACGCGCTTCATCGGCCGTAATACGGGTCGGCGTCGTAATCTCGCACGTCGCAAGCGGGCATTCCTGCGCCGCAGCCGAATCCTCGGCAAACAGACCAAAGCGAATGAACGTGTTGCCCACGTCGACCGTCAATATGTATGCGCACCCATTAAGCATCATCGGCGCTCCTTTCGTCTGCCCAGCAGTATATCGCCTACCCGAACCAGCCATCCCAGGTAGTCATTTTGGGACGGGGCCATTTTAGCTACCCCAATATGTCGGTTGATATTTGCCCCAATCCCAGATAATTCGTCGACTGTCAAAGGGTAGCTAAAATAGCCCCGTCCCAAAATGACTACCTTGCGGCTATACTGATGCGCGGTCGCGCGCGGGCTCACGCGGCGGCCCTTGGTAACCCGACTTCCCGCGCCGTATCCGTAGCGGCGCTCCCGGGGGAAGCGGATATACGCAAAGGAGTTTTATATGAGCAATCCCTCGAACCGCGCTTCGATGCGCGGTCAACTCACGCTGCGCGGCGTCGTCATCGGCGTCCTTGGCTGCGTGATCATCACGGCAAGCTCGGCCTACACGGCCCTCAAGATGGGCGCGCTCCCCTGGCCGATCATCTTCGCTGCCGTCATCTCGCTGTTCTTCCTCAAACTCATGGGCAATGCCAGCCTCAACGAGGCCAACGTCACCCACACCATTATGTCCGCAGGCGCCATGGTCGCCGGCGGCCTGGCGTTTACCATCCCGGGCGCCTGGATGCTGGGCTATGCCGACCAGATCAGCTGGCTCGACATGTTTATCGTGGCGCTCGCCGGCACCATCTTGGGCCTTCTGGCAACGGCGCTCATCCACCGCCACTTTATCGTGGACGCCGCGCTGGAGTTTCCCACCGGCAATGCCGCAGCTCAGACCCTGCGCGCTACCGAGGCCGGCGGCAAGACCGGCAAGCAGCTCTTTGGCTCCATGGCCGTCGCCGGCGTCTTCAGCGTGCTGCGCGATGCTCTGGGCGTGGTGCCCAGCATGCTGTGCACGCTCAATATCCCCGGCGTGACCTTTGCCATCTATAACTCGCCCATGCTGCTCTCCATCGGCTTTTTGGTGGGCTTCGCCCCCGTGGCCTGCTGGTTTGCCGGTGCTGTGCTGGGCAACTTTGGCATCATCGTGGGCGGCACCGCTGCCGGTCTCTTTGATGTCGAGACCGCTCAGGGCATCGTCAAGTCGCTCGGCATGGGCCTCATGATGGGCTTTGGCGTCGCCGTTGTCCTCAAGGACATCCTGCCGCAGGTCGCCGGCATCGCCCGCGGTCTCGCTGCCGACGGCTCCAGCGACACCGACGAGCAGTCGCTCATCTCGGGCTCGCTTAAGCTCGACGCCGGCATCATCGGCCTGGGTACTGCCGCCATCGCCGTGATCGTCGCCATCGCGCTCGACCTTGGCCCCGTTCCGGCCGTCATCGTAACGCTGTTCACCTTTGTTACCACCATCATGAGCGCGCAGAGCTGCGGCCAGACGGGCATCGACCCCATGGAGATCTTTGGCCTCATCGTCATGCTCATCGTGTCGGCATTCGCGCAGCTCGCACAGGTCAAGCTGTTCTTCATCGCCGGCATCGTGGCCGTGGCGTGCGGCCTTGCGGGCGACGTCATGAACGACTTTAAGGCCGGCGCCGTGCTGGGCACCAACCCGCGTGCGCAGTGGATCGGCCAAGCCATCGGTGGCATCGTGGGCGCCCTGGTCGCCGCGGCCGTTATGGTCGCGCTGGTTACCGCCTATGGCCCGGACGCCTTTGGTCCCGACAAGAGCTTTGTGGCCGCGCAGGCAAGCGTAGTCGCCACCATGGTCTCGGGCATTCCGAGCGTGCCGTGGTTTGCAGGCGGCTTTATCTCCGGCATCGTCATGTACTGGCTCGGAATTCCTGCCATGATGATCGGCCTGGGCGTCTACCTGCCGTTCTACATGTCGCTCACGGCCTTCTTGGGCTCCTGCGTCAAGCTTGCCTACGACAAGTGGGCCGTACACCGCGATGCCACTGCCGGTCTTTCGGACGATGAGAAGGCTGCCAAGGATGCCGCCTTCCAGGAGCAGGGTCTGGTCGTCGCCAGCGGCCTGCTCGGCGGCGAGTCCATCGTCGGCGTTATCCTGGCGTTCATCTCCGTCGGCTTGAGCCTGCTGGGCTAAGCCCAACAACAACGCGCCAACACAAAGCGCGGGGTCGGAGCCAATCCGATCCCGCGCTTTTTTGTATCTGCCAAAACCCTCGGCCGTATCCGCAGATGATGCGTCCTCATTTGTCTGCTCGCCTAAACTCCATGGCAGGATAACCGACCTGCCCGCCACGGTGTAGAGTAAGGACGAGGGGCAAGGCGTACGGCCCACGCCAGAACGAGGTGGACATGGAACTCGATAAACAACAGATCAAGCGACTACGCGAACGCCATCACCGGCGCCACGGCATCCGCCCTGCCCATAGTGAGGCTGCCGAACAGGCTGGTCGCTTTTTAAAGCGCGCATTCAACATTCGCGAGGGACGCGCGCCCTATCACGTGATCCGCAAGCGTTTTGTAAACGGGGCGCGTCTGACTGGCTCCCACCTATGCATCCTCATCATCGCCATGCTCATCGCAAGCATCGGCCTCGATATCGACTCGGACATCGCCATCGTGGGTGCCATGCTCATCTGCCCGCTCATGGGATCGGTCCTTGCCATGGCATATGGCATCGCCACGCTCGACCGTGAGATTACCGTCGAAGCCATCGCCAGCCTTGCGCTGCAGATGGCCTTTTGCCTGGTCACGTCCACGTTGTACTTTAAGCTCTCGCCCCTTGGCACCACCACAGCTGCCATCATCGACAATTCGACACCGACTGTGTGGGACCTTGCCGTCGCGCTCGCGGGCGGCTTTGCGGGCGGGCTGGGCAACTCGCGCGATCAGGAGCCCGCCACGCTCATCGCCGGCGTGGCCGTGGCGACCGCGCTCATGCCGCCCCTGTGCGCAGCTGGTTACGGCATCGCCATCGCGAGCGGGTCGCTGTTTCTCTCGGCGCTCTACGAATTTGGCATCAACGTAGTCTTTATCGCGCTGGCTGCCGAAGCCGTGCTGCTTCTTTTGCGTGTACCGCTCAAGCGTGATCTCAACGGCGACGGCATTGTGACCGCCGAAGAAGATGCCGAGGTCGACGAGCTGTCACGCAAGGTGCGCCGCCGCATTATTGTGGGCACGGTGATCTTTGCCATCCCCTGCATCGTTATGACCGCGGGGTCTATTGGCTCGGCGCAGGCCGGCGTGCAGGACGGCTACGGCGTCACCGAGACCACACGCGAGCTTGCCGCGGTGCTGCCGGGCTTTAAGGATTACACCGTCGCCGTCGAGACCTCGGCCACCGAAGGCGACGAGGAGGGCATCGTCGAGCGCGAGATTGTCGCCCATGTGACAACGAGCGAGGCGCTCGGGGCGCACGACCGCCACGTCGCCCGCAAGCTCATCGACCTCAATGTGCCCGAGCTCGATCGCGTGGAGTTCGATGTGAAGTGATGCCGGCGCGGGATGAATGCTCGCACGGACGCAAGTTACGACGAGGCGCAGACGCGATACGGACACGAGCAAATTGCGGGGTGCAGTTCACACCCGAGCCCCGCTCGCTGTTTTATTGCCGTGAATCAGACGTCCGCATCGACATCGCCAGACTCCACCGTAAACGCCGGACCGGTGCTCACAAGATAAAATCGGGTCACCTTAGTATTTCTAATATAGGTAAATCTGCCCCTGATTGCGTCGGCGCGATATATACGCCACGTGGACCGTACCGATTTTTTCGCCGTATTCCCTCGTTAATACCACAATATTGGGGTCGTCCGTACGCTTAAACTGCCCGTCAACGCAGCTGCCGTCTTTGTCGACCAGTTGCCAACGATGGTTATCCTCTTCATGAAAGGCCAGAGTTTCCAGACTTGTTTTGTCATCCCGATAGTAACCATCAATGGCAAAGCCTTCGGAAACGCATTCCTGCATATAGGATGTTTCTCGATTTATAGCAAACTGCCCTGCAGCGCCCAGGAGCACAGCCAGGCAGACCACTGCAAGGGCTATCGAGATAGCACGGCGGCTCATGTTAACCAGCCCGATACTTGTTTAACGGAGTGCAAAACATACTTGGTACCTCCGATATCAAAGCAAACGTCACCCGCGGCCCGCCGGAAACTATGTGTTTCTAACATCAAACCATATGGCAACCACTCGCGAGAGGAGTATCGGCGAACGGTGCATTTTTTTGCGTTCTATTGGGCAAACGTCAACGCGCGCCACAGCTCTTGCTCGACCTATTCAGATCTTGTCGCATACTACCGTAAACCCCCGATGCTTCCGCCCCCGAACTATTCAAGGCAGCCGCGATGCCGCTCAATCCAGTCCACGGCAAAATCGACAAGCTCGCGTTGGCGCATAAAGCGAATCATTCCGTTACCGAGAGGCGCCGTACGCACCGGGCATTCACGCTCAAAAGCAGCGCCGATCTCGTCGAAGTCCTCGCCGTCGACAAAAAGTGTGCGGTACTCCTTCCACACACGCTGGCCGTGTTCCATGATCGCGCTGTGTTCCACGCAGTCGTGCTTGCCGGGGTACTGCGCACGGGCGTCTGCCAAATGCAGTGACGTATTCTTGTCATAGCCAACGCCCACCAGCAGAACATAGCCGTCCAAATCGTACAGACGCGCGATGGGCGATCCATCGCCAAAGATGTTGCTCAGGTCGTGGTTCTCCGTCAGGAATTGCGCATGCTGGCCGTTTGCCGCCACTGAACGCGCTGGATGATCGCTGCGAAACGTGCCCGGCCACGTCCGGAACATCTCAGCCACGGCACCCATCGTGTTGGTGGGCGTAATGCGCTTGTCATAGACGGGCCAGTTATCGCGAATCAGCTGCCACCATTCTTGCGGCTCTTGCCAATGGACACCACTCTCGGGGTCCAAGTTTTTCCATGATTGCGTCGGCATCATGATGGTACCGGCCTCGCCCACCATCTGGAGCAGCGCCTCGATCACCGGCTGCGCGCCGCCGCACACATATCCAAGCGCGCTGAGCGAGCAATGGACCATAACCGTCTGCCCTGCGCACATACCGACGGCGGAAAGCGCGTCGAGGATATCCTGCTTAAGCACGATTTGCCGATTCATTACCGTTTCCCCTCTATCCCCACACATCAGTTTCTTTTGCGTCATGCGCCGAAATAGCACACGGGCCATGCGGCGCATGACGCTGCAAATGATACGTTTCCCAATGTTGCCGAGGGATCATTTTTTAGTACTTGAAGAAGCCCTCGCCCGAGCTTTCGCCCAGCTTGCCTTCGTCGAGCATCTTCTTGAGGACGGACGCCATAGCCTTAAAGTTGTAGGGCATCATCATCTTCTTGAGCAGCGGGCTCACCAGGCCCGGGACCTTCTGATACTGCATAACGATGTTGTACGCCGTCTGGATGCCCACGGTGTCGAATACGCGGAACGGGCCCTTGGGAGCGCCGGTGCCGCGCGTCCATGCGAGGTCGATGCTCTTGGGATCGCTCACACCCGAGACATACAGGTCGAGGCCCGAAAGCAGCCATGGCACCAGCATGGAATTGAGCAGATAGCCGTTCTTTTCCTTGTTGACGGGAAGCGCCAGCATGCGGATGTCGTTGGCAAAGTCGACGAGTTCATCGAAATAGCGCTTGTCGGTTTGGCTTTGGGCCATGACCTCGGTCATGTTGTTCTTCCAGATAGAGTTGGCAAAGTGTAGCGATAGGTACTTCTCGGGGCGGCCGGTGTACTTGGCAAAGGTGCTCGGCAGCAGCGTGGAGGAGTTGGTGACGATGACGGTCTTTTGCGGGAGAACCGGGGCGAGCTTCTTGTAGAAGTCGATCTTTGCCTGGGTGTCCTCGGCCATAGACTCGATGACCAGGTCGGCGTCGGCCACTGCCTTGGCAAGATCGAGCTCCAGCTTGAGTGTGGAGTAGGCGCGCTCAACGGCGGCGAGTGCCGCCTCCCTGTCGAAGGTCTGGTCGCTATCGGCGATACCGGCGCACCACTCACCCGTGCCGTCCGCCATGCCCTCGATAGCAGCGATGTACTCCTCGCGCACATGATCGATCTTGGGCTGGGTGCGGCCGATGCTGCCCTCGCTGCGCAGCCAAATCGTTACATCAAAGCCGCAGTAGGCAGCCTGAAAGGCAATCTGGCTTCCCAGCACGCCGCCGCCGGCAACGCAAACGGTCTTGTAGCTCATGAAACGGTCCTCTCTTACGTAATTCCATAGATGTGTTTTTATTCAACCGTATGGAGGCTACGAGCCGGGGGCTGGTTCTACAAACGGACGCTTTTACGCGGTGAACGGCTACACCTGTTCATTAACTCAGGGCTCCGAGGGCGGTTTTTTGTGCCACCGAGACGTCGTTTTCGGAAGTGCGGTGAAAAAATGAGTTTCGTCGACCAGACCGACTATTCTAGCAACAAAACCGCAGGTAACGAGAGCCCAAAAGAGGAGTGTGCTCGGGAGGTTCGCGTTTTTCCCCGCACTTCCGAAATCCGAGTCCGCTGAAGGCGTTAACAAGCCCATTTACGCAACATATGTCCAGCAAAAACGGGTGGTAGCCGGCACGGCTGCCACCCGTTTGTCTCATATCCAGCCCAAAGCGGGCCGTTTACTTCTTAATGCCGCGTCCCAGGCGCTCAGCGACCGATGCCACGGCCTCCTCGCTGGCCGGTCCGCAGTTCGCGCAGCCGTCGTGGGCACGCATCTGGCCGGTGACCTCGTCCATCGCGAGCGGCGCCACCTTCTCGAGCTTAAAGCCCTTGCCGGCGCGCATGTTTTCTTTGGCCACGCTGATCATGAGCTTGATGCGGTTGAGCTGGTTGACCTCGGATGCACCGGGGTCGTAGTCAACCGCGACGATGTTGCTCTCGGGGTGCTGGCGGCGCAGCTCCTTGATCACGGCCTTGCCCACCACGTGGTTGGGCAGGCACGCGAAGGGCTGCGTGCAGATGATGTTGGGCGCGCCATGGTCGATGAGGTCAAGCATCTCGGCCGTGAGCAGCCAGCCCTCGCCCATGTTGTTGCACACCGAAAGCACCGTGCGGGCCTTGTCGGCCATGGTGCCGATGCGCTCGGGCGCCTCAAAGCGGCAAGACTTCTCGAGCAGCTCTTCCACCGGCGTACGCATCCAGTCCACGAGCTTGATGAGCGCCTGCATGCCTGCGCGCGTCGTAGCAGAGCTGCCCAGCTCGTCCTTCTGCAGCTCGGCATTGCTCATGGAGTACAGGAAGAAGTCGAGTAGGCCCGGAACCACAGCCTCGCAGCCCTCGCGCTCGATGACATCGACCACGTGGTTGTTGGCCGTGGGATGGAACTTGACCAGGATCTCGCCGACCACGCCCACGCGCGGCTTGGTGCCCTCGCCCACGAGCGGCATAGTGTCGAACGCGCGGATGGCCTCGCGAGCAAGCTTGGTGTAGTTATGCCTGTTGAACTTGGGCGCGAGCTTGCGGGCGCGCGCCATGTACTCCTCGTAGAGCGCGTTGGCGGCACCGGGCGTGGCCTCGTACGGGCGGCAGCGGTAGAGCATCTGCATCATCACGTCGCCAAAGAGCACCGCGTACACAGCCTGCTTAAGCAGCGCCGGCGTAATCTTGAAGCCGGGGTTGTCCTCGCCGAGCGCCACGGCCGAAAGCGAGATCACGGGGATCTCGGGATGACCACTCTCGCGCAGGGCCTTGCGGATGAGCGCGATGTAGTTGGTGGCACGGCAGCCGCCGCCGGTCTGGCTGATGACTACGGCGGTCTTGGACAGGTCGTATCGGCCGCTCTCGATGGCCTCCATAATCTGACCGGTCACCAAAATGGACGGGTAGCAAATGTCGTTGTTTACGTAGCGCAGGCCGGCCTCGACGGCGTCGTGATCGGTCGAGGGCAGCAGCTCCAGGTTGTAGCCGGCACCACGGAACACCTCTTTGACCAGGTCAAAGTGAATCGGCGCCATCTGCGGGCACAGAATGGTGTAGCCCTCGTCGCGCATCTGCTCGGTAAAGGGCACCTTGGGCCATGCAGTCGAGGCGCTCTCACGCTGCGCTTCGAACGTGTACTTACGGCTCGCGAACGCAGGGGCATCCGTGGAGGGCGCCACCGGCGCGGCATCGCCCTGCTCGTAGGCCTCACCCGCAGCGGTTGCCTCGGCCAGACGCTCGGCCTCCTGGTCCTTGAGCGCCGCCATGAGCGAGCGGATTCGGATGCGCGCGGCGCCCAGGTTGGACACCTCGTCGATCTTGAGCACGGTGTAAATCTTGCCGCTGGCCTCCAGAATCTCCTGCACCTGATCGGTGGTCAGGGCATCGAGGCCGCAGCCGAAGGAATTGAGCTGGATCAAGTCCAGGTCGTTGCGCATCGTCACAAAACGGGCCACGGCGTAGAGGCGCGAGTGGTACATCCACTGGTCGACCACGCGGATCGGGCGCTCGGGCTTCACCAGGTGCGCGAGCGAATCCTCGGTAAAGACCGCAAAGCCAAAGCTCGAGATAAGCTCGGGCAGGGCGTGGTTGATCTCGGGGTCGTTGTGGTAGGGACGGCCGGCGAGCACAATGCCGTGGCCGCCGTGGTCCTCGACCCACTTAAGGGCCTCCTCGCCCATGGTCTGGATGTCCTCATGAAAACGCGCATCGGCCTCATAGGCGGCATTGACGGCGGCATCGATCTCGGAGCGGGTGATCTTGGGTCCGCGCACGCGACCGCGACCGGCCTCGGCGTCGGCCTCGCGGTCGACGGCAAGCACCTGGTACAAGCGGCGCTTGAGCTCGGTCTTATCGTGATAGGGCACAAACGGATACAGGAACTCGATGTTCTGTTCGCGGATCTCGTCGATGTTGAGCGCCAGCGCCGTGGGGTAACTCATGACGATGGGGCAGTTGTAGCAGTTACCAGCCGTCGGGTCCTCTTTGCGCTCCCAGCGCACGCACGGCATCCAGATAAAGTCGACGTCACGGTCGATGAGGTTCATCACATGGCCGTGGCTCATCTTGGCCGGATAGCACACGCTCTCGGACGGCATGGACTCGATGCCCGCCTGGTAGGTCTTCTTGCTCGACTGGTCGGACAGCTGCACGCTAAAGCCCAGGCGCGTAAAGAACGCATGCCAGAAGGGGTAGTTCTCGTACATGTTGAGTGCGCGCGGGATACCCACGGTGCCGCGCGGGGCCTCGTCGGGACTCAGGACCTCGCGGCCAAAGAGCAGCTCGTTTTTCATTTTGAAGAGGTTGGGAGCCTCGGTCTTCTGCTTTTTGTGGCCGGCGCCCTTTTCGCAGCGGTTGCCGGTGATAAAGCGCCTACCGCCGCCAAAGTCGTTGACGGTGAGCTGGCAGTTGTTGGAGCAGCGGCCGCAGCGGACGTGCTTTTGCGTCACAGTGAGGTGCGCGATGTCCTCGGCCGAAAGGATGGTAGAGGTGCCGTCGGCGCCGGCGCGATCGCGGGCGAGCAGGGCCGCACCATAGGCGCCCATGCAGCCGGCAATGTCGGGACGCACGGCGTGAACACCGGTGAGCTGCTCAAATGCACGCAGCGTGGCGTCGGACATAAAGGTGCCGCCCTGGACGATCACCTGACTGCCAATCTCCTTGGGATCGCGCAGCTTAATGACCTTGAACAAGGCGTTCTTGATGACGGAATAGGACAGGCCGGCGGCGATGTCGCCCACCGTGGCACCTTCCTTTTGCGCCTGCTTAACGCGCGAGTTCATAAAGACCGTGCAGCGGCTGCCCAGGTCGACCGGAGCCTTGGCATGGATGGCGGCATCGGCAAACGCGCGCACGTCCATGTCCATGGAGACGGCGAAGCTCTCGATAAAGCTGCCGCAGCCCGACGAGCAAGCCTCGTTGAGCATGATGTGCTCGATGACGCCGTCCTTCACGCGCAGGCACTTCATGTCCTGGCCGCCAATGTCCAGGATGAACTCGACGCCGGGCAGGAATGCCTTGGCGCCGCGCAGGTGCGCGACGGTTTCGATCTCGCCGGAGTCGGCCTTGAGAGCCTCGATGAGCAGCGCCTCGCCGTAGCCCGTGGTGGTCACGTGGCCGATGGTGCAGCCGGCGGGGATGTGGTTGTAGAAATCGGCCATGATGACCTTGGCCGTGCCCAGGATGTCGCCGTTGTTGTTGCCGTACCAGGTGTGCAGCAGCTGGCCGTCCTCGCCCACGAGCGCGGCCTTCATGGTGGTGGAGCCGGCGTCGATACCAATGAACACGCGGCCGGTGTAGCCGTCAAGCTTGCCCTTGGGGACAACCTCGGTGTCATGACGGTTCTTGAACTCGGCAAAGTCCTCGTCGGTGGCAAAGAGCGGATCCAGGCGCTCGACCTCGGCGCCCTGCGTGTCGCCGAGGCTATCGATGGCCTCGATGAGCTGCAGGAACGTGCCGAGCTTGCTGGACTCGTGCGCCATTGCGGCGCCGCTCGCCACAAACAGGTGGGCGTTTTGGGGCACGATACGGTGCTCCTCGTCCAGGTTGAGCGTGAGATAGAAGCGGTGGCGCAGCTCGGAGAGATACTGCAGCGGGCCGCCCAGGAAGGCGACGTTGCCGCGGATGGGACGGCCGCACGCCAGGCCCGAGATGGTCTGGGTCACGACAGCCTGGAAGATGGAAGCGGCCACGTCCTCGGGGCGGGCGCCCTCGTTGAGCAGCGGCTGCACGTCGGTCTTGGCAAAGACGCCGCAGCGGCTGGCGATGGGATAGATGGTGGTGGCGTTGGCCGCGAGCTCGTTGAGGCCGCTCGCGTCGGTGTGCAGCAGGGTTGCCATCTGGTCGATGAAGGCGCCCGTACCGCCGGCGCAGGTGCCGTTCATGCGCTGCTCGATGCCGTTGTCAAAGTAGATGATCTTGGCGTCCTCGCCGCCCAGCTCGATGGCGACGTCGGTAGCGGGGATGAGGGTCTCGACGGCACGCTTGCTGGCGATGACCTCTTGGACAAACTCCAGGTCGAGCCATTGGGAGAGCAGCAGACCACCCGAACCGGTAATGGCGCAGGTCATCTGGGCCGTCGGCAGCACGGTCGCAGCGCCCTCGAACAGGTCGCGGGCGCAAGCGCGAACGTCGGTGTGGTGGCGCTGGTACTTGGCGTAGACGATCTGGTTGTCGTCATTGAGCACGGCGAGCTTAACGGTGGTGGAGCCCACGTCGATGCCCAGGTGCAGGTTGCCGTGGGCGTTATCGGGGTTGAAGATCGCGCCTTCGGGGGCCTGAGCGGCGGTGGCGGCTGCGGGCTCGGCGGCGATGGCGGGCTCACTAGCGATGGACGTCTCCCCTGCCGTGTTCTTGGCATCGGCAACTGCCTCGGCGACCTTCTCGGCAGCGGCGGTCGCGGCCTTCTGCGCAGCGTCCACCACGGCGGGCGCGGCCTCGCGTGCGGCAGCGACCACACGGTCTTTAATGCCCTCGACGAGTTTGCTCATCTGTTTCTCCTCTTAGTTGTTGGACTTGACGGTTGCGGCGGTGTCGGCCGCGTCCTCGAGCTGCAGGTTCAATAACTTCATGCCGTATTCCGGCACGTTGATATCGATGGGTTGGCCATACAGGTCGCCGGGGCGCACAAAGGCGATAACCGTCATGATGCGCGCCATGGTCTCGGGCGATTCGGAAAGGTCACGCTCAAACCAGCGCTGAATCATGCCGACCTCGGCACTCACGACGTAGGTGACGTAGTAGTCAAAGAACGTGCCCAGCGCCAGGCCCAAAATGCCCGTCTGCGCACGCGGCGCCACGGCCTCACGTGCGGTGTCGATAATCCTTTTAATGAAGGCCTGGTCGCCGCCCGGACCCAGCAGCGCACCGATTAAGTCGCGGTCGGCCGCAAGATAGCGCAGCAGTTCAACCGAACCGGGCGCCGGCTCGAGCTCATCGATGTTGTGATAGAGATCGGGCAGCTGAGCTGCAGTGATGAGCTCAATGCGCTCACGAATCTCGGCCAGCAAACCGTCCTCGATTTGATTGATAAAGTCGGGAATATCGCGGTAGTGCGAATAGAACGTGCGACGCGTAAGGCCAGCGCGCTCGGTGAGCGACGCAACATTAATGCGCGAAAGGTCGCCGCTTTCGGCAAGCTCGCTAGCAAGTGCCTGGCGAAGGGCACGCTGCGAGCGAAGGGACCGGCGATCACATTTCTCGAACTGGGACAAGCGTCCTCCTTGTTACTCATCCTGTGCGCTATTGCACAGTGCGAGTATTATTGCACACCGTGTGCATCAACACGTAAAGGCAATATTTGGAATGTGGCAGAGGGACTGTCCCTTTGTCACATCCCGGGGCGGCATTACCGTTTGTCCAAAATGGCATTCGTGAGTAGAATAGTGTCGACGGCAGCCCAAGTTGTAGCTAGCTGGGCAGCGCCGTTGTTTGCATTAGGGGGTCAACGCCTTAGCGGCGGCGACCCCTTCTGTTGCGCTTCGAACGCTGCTTGAGTGCCTCGGAAAGGCCGACAAGCGCCGTGAAGAACGAGACCAAAGCGGTCAGAAGTCTCACGAAATCAATCAAATCGGTCATGGGCATCACCTCCCATCAGATGGAGGGCGCTGCCCGGCACATGGAACTGCCGCCAACAGCATCAATTCTATCAAAGCAAAGTTAGATATGCGAATGTTTGTTCGCATATCTAAAGATCGGAGCTCGGGTATGGAGAAGGAACCGTTCCTTTGCCATACCCGAGCTTGTCGCCGAACTGCTACCTACATTTTTCAAGTTATTCGGCCACGCTACTGGTTCTGTATAAATGCACCGCCGGGATTATCTGAGAGTTTTGTCCTTATTTGAGCGCATGCATGCCCATTTGCTCACTTACGTCACCGAATCAAACATCATTAGAAGTATGAATGTTCCTGAGAGGGCATCTTTAGCCATTTAGCGACCTCCGACAGGCCGAATAACTCGAAATATGTTGGTGGCGAAAGCGTAACAGCCCTATACGCCAAAAGCCGACATCTCCCATGTGACAGAGGGGCTGTCCCTTTGTCCCTTAATCAATGATGGTGTGGGAGTTTTGCTTGCGCATGGTGGCGAGCATGTGTTTGGAAACGGCGTGGACCATGCAGCTGCCGATGGTCGCGCTCGCGGCGGCCTTAGCTGCATCGCTAGCGTTTTTGGTCGCATAGCTGTGACGGAAGCGTTTGAGCATGGCGATGTCATTGCCGCCGTCGCCATAAACCGCGACCTCGTCCTCGGCAATACCGTAGTAGCCCGCCAGCCAGGCCACGCTCTCGCCCTTGTTGCACGCCACGTCCGTGATCTCAAACATCACCGGATCGAACGGCGCGTTGACCACGCGGTCCGATCGCTCGGCAAGATACGCCTTAAGGTCGCGCTCCAGCTCGGGCAAGGTCACGCGACAGTTAATCTTGCACACATCGTGGCGCAGGATGTTACCGATCGGCTGGTCGAAGCACTGTTCCTCGTGATACCCGCCACGCGCACGCATACCACGCATCACGATGCGCTTGATGGGGCCGTCCTTTTTAAAGCCCGCCTGGTGCATCTCGAACGAACCGCTTGAGAACATGCCGTCGGGCGTGGAGCAGTCAAAACAGATATCCGGAAACTCCTTGAGCAGCTCCTCGGTGATCTGTGGGTCGATGGTCCAGGTCTTGAGCACCTCGCCATGGCTGTCGCGCACGATGGACCCATTGGAGCAGCAGGCGTCAAGCGCCAGGCCCGTAAAGCCATGCTCGCCGATCGGTAGCGTCGAGCGTCCGGTCGCGGGAACCACATGCAGGCCAGCGTCGGTCAGCTCACGAATGGCACGGCGGATGGTCCCATCTGCCTCGTGCAGGGCGTTCAGCAGCGTTCCGTCTAAGTCACTCGCAAACATCTTGATCATAGGCATGCCTCTCTTTCGTCTGCACGATATTGTAGACGAGAATGGGCGCGCCCCAAGAGAGACGCGCCCGTCAGGCAAAAGACAACTCTACACCGCGGCGGGGCCGTGCTCGCCGGTGCGGATGCGGATAACTTCTTCGACCGGCTCGACCCAAATTTTGCCGTCGCCGACGGCACCGGTGCGAGCGGCGTTGCAGATGATTTCAACGATACCGTCGACATGCTCATCGGCGCAGATGAGGGTGAACTGCACCTTGGGAATCGTGTTGACGAGCAGCTCGTTGCCGCGCACGTATTCCTTCCAGCCATGTTGCGCGCCGCAGCCCTGCACCTGGTTGATAGTCATGCCGCGAACATCGGCAGCAAACAGTGCGTCTTTGAGAACCTCAAGCTTCTCAGCACGAACAATCGCCGTAATCTTCTTCATAGTGAATTCCTCTCTTCAATAAAAGAAATGAATTGCCATTCAATGACGCGGGTTTTCGAGGTGCCCGAGATTGCCCCGAAAGAGGAGCGCCGCGTACTTCGGTACGCAAGCGACGGTTTGAGGGGCAAGGTCGGGCGCCTGGGAAAGCCGCGCGACGGTTTGAACGGCAAGGTGCGGTGCTTGGGGAAGCTGCTAATCGAGTCCGGAGAAAGAAGGATATGCGCTCTCGCCGTGCTGGCTCGCGTCCAAGCCCAGCGCCTCGTCGGCCTCGTCCACACGCAGGCTGCCGTGGAACAGCGCCTTGACCACCGCGGCGATCACCAAGTCGAGCACCAGCACAATAACGACCGTCACCACAATGCCCAAAATCTGCGAGATAAGCAGCGACGCGTCGCCCGTATAGAACAGGCCGCCTTTACCGGTCCACGAAAGCTCCGGCACGCAGAACAGGCCCGTGAGCACGCCGCCCAAAATGCCGCCGATGCCGTGGCAACCGAACGCATCAAGCGCGTCGTCGTAGCCGAACCTCGTCTTAAGATGGCTGATAGCCAGATAGCAGACAGGAGACACGATCAAGCCCATGACCAGCGCCGCCCATGGCTCGACAAAGCCCGCACCCGGCGTGACCACAACAAGGCCCGCGACCAGACCGGTGCTGGCACCCACCAGCGTGGGACGACCGGTATGCACGCGCTCCACGACAAGCCACGAGACCATGCCCGCCGCACTAGCCGTCACGGTATTGAGAATGGCGAGTGCAGCCACGGCATCGGCCTTAAACTCGCTGCCGCCGTTAAAGCCAAACCAGCCAAACCAAAGCAGGCCGGCTCCCAGCGCCACAAACGGGACGTTATGCGGACGGTAGCTCACCATGCCAAAACCGCGACGACGGCCGAGCATTAAGCAGAGGATCAGGCCGGTAAGACCAGACGAAATGTGCACCACGTCGCCGCCGGCAAAGTCGAGCGCGCCGATGATGTCGCCGATAAAAGAGCCATCGCCGCCCCAGACCATGTGGGCGAGTGGCGCATAGACCACGAGCAGCCAAATGCCCAGGAAAGCCGTCATGGCGCCAAACTTAACGCGGCCGGCCAGGCTGCCCGTAACGATAGCGGCCGTGATCATGGCAAACGCCATCTGAAAGGCGATGTTGATGATCTGGGGGTAGACGGCGCCGTCCGCGACGTTGCCCTCGGCCGCCTGCAGCACCTGGTTGAGCACCGGCAGGCACAGCAGCTGGTCAAGGCCCCCCATAAACGGACTCGAGCCGTCGCCGCCGTAGGCCAGCGACCAGCCGGCAACAATCCACAGCACACCGACCAGGCCAATGGCGCCAAAGCACATAAGCATGGTATTGATGACATTTTTGCGCCTAGACAGGCCGCCATAGAAAAACGCCAGACCCGGTGTCATTAAAAACACGAGCATGGTGCAGATGAGCATAAACGTTGTCGATCCTGTATCGTACATTCGCTCCCCCTTGGTCGCATGAACGTTGTCGGCGCCCATAATGCGGCCGAGGGACAACTGGTGTAGACCAGATACGGCGTTGTTAAACGCGGCGTTGTCGAATGGAAACGGCGCCGCAATCTTGGAAACGGCGCGGCAACGGACGCGAAACGAACGGGAAATACGCAAGCAAGGGAGCCGTGAGCGCATCCGTCCCGGCTAGCGCCGGAACAGCTCGCGGGCTCGGTCGCGAAGGTCGGTGGCTCGGATGACGCCCTCGTAGCGGTTGATGCGCAAGCGCGGGAAGGCATTGAAGAAGCGCAGGTCGCGTCGGCTGAGCGACACGCTTGGCACCGGACGGCTCATGCGCTTGCCGGCAAGGCGACGACTGAGCGACGGACGCGGCATGCTCGGCGCGGCACCGGCCACGCGGCGGGCGGCAAGCGCCAGGCCGCGAGCACCATCCGCGATAAACGTCGGCATCGAAGCCTTCTCGCGCAGGGCATCGAGCGCGGCGTCACCCAGCTCGGCCAGCCACGCGTTAACGGCACGGCTACGAATGTGCGTCTGTGCCACCGAGTCAATCGTAGAATCGGGAATACGTTCGAGCATTGAATCCGAGGCATCGGCAAGCGACTCATTGATGCGGTCGGCAAGGTCGGCCCGGACGCGCTCCAGCTGATCAGACAGGCGCCGCCAGCTCGCCAACGAGCACACCGCGTCGACCATCATCGCGACCGCGACGATAAAGGCGGACAGCCGCACAATCAGCACCGGCAGATGGCCGAGCAGCCCCAGCAATGCCGGCTCCACTAAGCGGCAAATACACAACGCACCCAAGCCAAACGCGCAGGCCCAGTACAGACAGATGCGTCCGTGCAAGTTAAACGGCAGGTGCGAGTAATCCCAAAAGCGCGCGCCTGTTGTTTTTTCCAACAGCACACCCACGCTGTACTCAATCACGCTGCATACGAGCGCTGCAGCGACAAACTGGCTCGACGCGTCAGGAATTCCGCGCAACAGCAGCCAGCAGGCAATGCCGCCCGCGCCATAGATGGGGCAGCACGGCCCCAGCAAAAAGCCACTGTTGGCAAATCGTCCGTGGTTGAGCATGGCGCAGACTGTCGACTCCCACACCCAGCCGCAAAAACCGTAGAAGGCAAACGAGAGCACCAGCGCCGAGAGCGGACAGGCGGCAAGCGTCGCGCCGTCAAATGCCATGTCGATCGCGGTCCCCACCGTCTACCCTCTCCTCTTTTCGCTCGAATCTTTGTTCGAGCCGTCACTCGAGCCCTCGTTCAAATCGTTCGCGCCGCCTTTGCGCGGCAGACGGCCGGCGACCGTCTCGCACAGAGCGCACCATTTATCGGCCAGGCACACAATCCATGCCTCGCGACACGTCGGTGGAACCGGTACCAGCGGAAACATATGGCGCACGATGGTATTCCGCTCGCGCGGCGTCAGCTCAAAATCCTCTTCGGCACGCGCCAGGGCAAAAAATGGATGCCGAAATCCGTGCAGTCGATGGCTCGGGTCGGGGTCATGCCAATCGTAGAGAAAGTAGTCGTGTAACAGGGCTCCGCGCAGCAGCGAGGCACGGTCGACCGAAATGCCAGCACGGCCAAGGCGCTCGGCAAAAGACAGGCTCGCCCGCGCCACCGAGGTCACATGTGCATAAACCGTCACGTCACCATGCTGAATAAACTCGTGCGTCAGGCCCAAGCGGCCCGCCTGGGCCAGCTGACGGGCGGCATCGTCGACCTCGCGCGCGATGCTCTTGGCACGAACGGTATCGGACATGCGGCCTCCTTCCAGCGGCTCTCGGCGGCAAGCCACAGCCTGCACGCAATGAATAAAATCATCATGGAACTTATCAGTATGGCATCGGGCAAAACGTTTTGCCCCGCCAGTTGGCGAATTACCGCGCCGCCGTCACATATCAAACGCCAAAATGTGCGAGACTGTCTTGTGCAATTGTGCCGGCCGAGGGAGCGCCGGCGCTCGATTCGCATGGAGTAACCCACAACGATGCTGCTTACGCAAACGACAACGCCCGAGGACGTCAAGGCTCTTAATCGCGCCGAGCTCCCGCAGCTCTGCGGCGAGATTCGCCACGCCATCCTCGAAAGCTCCGCCGCCGTCGGCGGGCACGTTGCCCCCAACCTGGGCGTCGTTGAGCTCACGGTTGCGCTTCATCGCGTGTTTAACTCCCCCATCGACAAGATTGTCTTTGATGTTTCGCACCAGACCTACGCCCACAAGGCGCTGACTGGGCGCGCGTACACTTATATCGATCCGGAGCGTTATGGCGAGGCTTCTGGCTTTGCCAATCCCGACGAGTCCGAGCACGACCTGTTCGCCATGGGTCACACCTCCACGTCGGTGAGCTTGGGCTGCGGCCTAGCACACGCTCGCGACCTGGCGGGCGATGCGTACAACGTCATCACCATCATTGGCGACGGCTCGCTTTCGGGCGGCCTGGCGTTTGAGGGCTTTAACAATGCCGCCGAACTCGATAGCAACCTGATCATCATCGTCAACGATAACGACCAGTCCATCGCCGAAAACCACGGTGGCCTGTATCGCAATCTGGCCGAGCTACGCGCCAGCAACGGCGCCTGTGAGCGCAACGTTTTCCGCGCGATGGGGCTCGACTACCGCTATCTGGACGCCGGCAACGATGTGTTGGCCCTCGTCGATGCGTTGCAGGAACTGCGCAATATCGATCATCCCATCGTGCTGCACGTCTCCACCGCCAAGGGTAAGGGCTTTGAGCCAGCCCAGAGCGACCCCGAACGCTGGCACCACGTGGGTCCGTTTGACATGGCGACTGGACGCAAGCTCTGCCCGGGCCATCCGAGCGAGCCTGCGCCGCGCACCTATGCCGACATTACGGGCGAGGCGCTCAGCGCCGCCATCGAGCACGATCCGCAGGTCGTGGGCATCACGGCCGCCACGCCCTACATCATGGGCTTTACACCCGAGCTTCGCGCTGCCGCCGGCAAACAGTTCGTCGACGTGGGCATTGCCGAGGAGCATGCCGTAACCTTTGCCACCGCGCTTGCGCGCTCGGGCGCCAAGCCAGTCTTTGGTGTGTACGGCACGTTTTTGCAGCGCGCCTACGACGAGCTGTGGCACGACCTGTGCCTCAACGACGCCCCCGCAACCATCCTGGTGTTCGGTGCGTCAATCTTTGGCACCACGTCCGAGACGCACCTTTCGTTCTTTGATATTTCTATGCTGGGCGGTCTTCCCAACATGCGCTACCTGGCGCCGGCCTGCATGGAGGAATATCTGTCCATGCTAAGCTGGTCGCTCGATCACCGCGAGCATCCCGTGGCGATTCGCGTGCCGGGCATTGGCCTGGTAAGCCGCCCCGATCTGGCGCCCGCCGAAGACACCGACTACAGCGCCGTTCGCTACAATATGGTGCGCCAGGGCCGCGATCTAGCCGTGCTCGCGCTTGGCGATTTCTTTGAGCTGGGCGAGCGCGTGGCAAACCGCCTGGCCGCCGAGTATGGCATCGAGGCGACGCTCGTCAACCCACGCTTTGCGACCGAGCTCGACCGCGAATTCCTCGACAGCCTTGCCGCCGAGCATCGCGTTGTCGTCACCCTCGAGGACGGAATCTTGGACGGCGGCTGGGGCGAGCGTGTGGCATGTTACCTGGCCTGCACGCCCGTGCGCACGCGCACCTTCGGCATCGCCAAGGGCTTCCCCGACCGCTACGACCCCAACGAGCTGCTCGCTCAGAGCGGCATGACGGTCGAGAACATGGCCGCCGAAGCCGTGAAGCTGCTGAACGAGTAAGAAAACCTCCGCAAGGGAAGCACCCCTGCAGAGGTTTTTATTTCCCCCAACTCAATTATCTCGATCTGTAACATCTAGGACCCGAATTCCCGTCTAACTGTTACAGGTCGAGACAAAACAGCGGGGCAGGCCGCCACATCTGCAAGAACCACCACAAAGGTGCCTGTCCCCTTTGTGGTGGTTTTAGGTCATGGTCGATGCGAAGAATGAATAACCGTTCATACGCGATCTCCTTACTTATATAACGACCACCATGAGCGACCGCGCCGCCCACAAGGCGGCGTCTCAGCTGCAATAACCGACGTTTTCCCAGATAAAACCTGCCAAAATAAACCTGTCCCTATTTGGTAGGTAGAATAACCTATAAGGTAAGTATGTTTCTGAGTTATTTCGTGTTGACCCATTTGAGCGCAATAGGGTATAACTCTACTCAACCGCTAGGGATTTTATTGAGAAAGGTGTTCTACCATGAGCAAGAACCTCTCCCAGCAGGTCGTTCTCGACCGCCGCGGCTTTGTTGCCGCCACCTTCGCAACCGTCGCCGGCCTTGGTCTTGCCGGCTGCTCCGACACCAGCGCCGAGGCCGACAAGGGTTCCGCCGCCGGCTCTTCCAAGAGCTCCGAAAATACCGAGGCTTCCACCACGCTCGACGCCAAGGCATTCGACAAGCTCGTCAACGACGGCCCCAAGGCCGATGACGACGCCATCGCCGCCAGCACCTGGGCCACGGCCGTCAAGGATGCCGGTGTCTTTAAGATCGGTGGCGTTCAGACCTCCACGCTCTTCTCCCTCCTCAACGAGAAGGACGGTCAGACCCGCGGCTTCGACGCCGGTATCGCACAGCTTCTGTCCAACTACATTCTGGGCGAGAACAAGGTCGAGATCACCCAGGTGACCTCGGACACGCGTGAGTCCGTCCTGCAGAACGGCCAGGTCGACGCCGTCTTTGCCACCTACACCATCACCGACGAGCGCAAGAAGCTCGTCTCCTTCGCCGGTCCCTACTACTACACCCAGCAGGCCATCCTGGTGCTCGCCGACAACGACGACATCAAGAGCGTCGACGACCTGACCGACAAGAACGTTGCCGTCCAGTCCGGCTCCAACGGCCCCGCCATCCTGGAGGAGTTCGTTCCCAAGGCCAGCCAGCAGGAGTTCAAGACCGACGAGGAGGCCCGCCAGGCACTCCAGCAGGGCCGTGTTGATGCCTACGTCATCGACAACAACATGCAGCAGAGCGCCCTGGTCCGCGAACCCGGTAAGTACAAGATCGCCGGCAAGCCCTTCGGCAGCAAGGAGCCCTACGGCATCGGCCTGCCGCTCGATTCCGACGGCGTTGCCTTTGTCAACGACTTCCTCAAGAAGATCGAGGACGACGGCACCTGGACCGAGCTGTGGCAGATCTGCATCGGCGACCGTACGGGCGACACCAATGTTCCCGAGCTGCCCGAGATCGGCGCCTAGGCAACGCGCCTAGTAACGGCCGCAATGAAACCATATGGAAACGCACGGTGCGCTTTATTGCGCTAAACTGTTTCTTCACTGAGTTGTCGGGGCTTCCGTACACACGGGAGCCCCTTTCCTTATCGGCGGGAGGTCCGCATGAGTCTCTCCGAGCTCTGGTCGCTCTATGGCCAGAACTACATTGAAGCGCTGCTCGCAACCTGGGGCATGACGCTTGAGTCGTTTGCCATCGCCATGGTGCTGGCAGTCGCCGTCACTGTGATGCGCGTGTCGCCGCTCAAGCCGCTACGCGTCTTTGGCGACCTGTATGTTCAGGTCTTCCGTAACATTCCCGGCATCGCACTGCTCATTATCGTCGTCTACGCATTGCCGCCGCTCAAGGTCGTTCTGCCCTACCGTACCTGCGTTATCGTCGCCACGGTGTTGCTGGGCTCCGCCTTTGGCTCCGAGAACTTTATGAGCGGCATCAACACCGTCGGTGTCGGCCAGGTAGAAGCCGCCCGCTCGCTGGGCATGGGCTTCAGCCGCATCCTCGCCAAGATCGTGATCCCGCAGGCACTGCGTTCGAGCGTACTGCCCATGACGAACCTCTTTATCGCCGTCATGCTCACCACCGCGCTCGGCAGTCAGGTGCCGCTTAAACCGCAGGAGCTCACCGGCGTGGTGAGCTACATCAACACGCGCTCGCTCGGCGGCGTCGCCGCGTTCTTTATCTCGGCGCTCGGCTACCTGGGCACGGCCTTTGTGGTGAGCCACATTGGCAACTATATCGATAAGAGGGTGAGGATCCTCCGATGAGCAAGCACTCCACCTCCGCGCTCACCATGCGCGATGCGCTCTACGAGGCTCCCGGCCCCAAGATGCGCGCCAAGATTCGCGTCGGCACCGCCATCTCACTTGTTGCCGTGGCCGCGCTCATCGCTCTGGTACTGCAGCGCTTTTATGTGACCGGCCAGCTTTCGGTCCATTACTGGTACTTCTTTACGCACCTCACCACCTGGAAGTTCCTGCTTGCCGGTTTTGAGGGCACGGTAAAGGTCGCGCTCACCGCCGGCGCCATCGCGCTGGTACTGGGCTTAGTCCTCATGCTCGGCCGTACCAGCGACATCAAGCCGCTGCAGCTGGTCTGCCGCGTGCTCACCGATTTCTTCCGTGGCGTGCCGAGCCTGCTGTTCATCTACTTCTTCTTTTTGGTGCTGCCCCAGTACAAGATTGCGCTGCCGTCGTTTTGGATGCTCACACTTCCCGTCGCGCTCGCTGCGGCCGGCGTGCTTGCCGAGATCTTCCGCGCCGGCGTCAACGCCGTGCCGCGCGGCCAGGTCGAGGCTGCCCAGGCGCTCGGTCTCTCCAAAGCTAAAATCACCTTTAAAATCGTGCTGCCGCAGGCTATTCGATTTATCATCCCGTCGTTGATTTCACAGCTTGTGGTCGTCGTCAAAGACACCACCGTCGCCTATGTGGTGAGCTACCCCGACCTCATGCAAAATGCCCGCGTGCTCATTACCAACTACGATGCACTCGTATCGGTTTACCTGGTGATCGCGGTCATCTATATCCTCATCAACGTCGCGATCAACAAGGCCGCTGTCTACGTTTCGCACAAGACCGGCGCGACCATCATCCGCTAACGATTTACCATTTCGAGTCATAAGGAGCCGAGCATCATGGCACAGAGCACTTCTACTACCGACAACCGGCCGTTGATTGAGCTCAGGCACGTCGATAAGCACTATGGCGATCTGCACGTCCTCAACGACATCAACCTCTCGGTCGACCGCGGCGAGGTCGTCGTGGTGATCGGTCCCTCGGGCTCGGGCAAGTCGACCATGTGCCGAACCATCAACCGCCTGGAAACCATCGACTCAGGCGAGATCCTCATCGAGGGCGAGCCCCTGCCGCAGGAAGGCAAGGATCTTGCCCGCATGCGCGCCGAGCTGGGCATGGTGTTTCAGCAGTTCAACCTGTTCGCACATATGACGGTGCTGCAAAACGTCATGCTGGGACCGGTCGACGTGCTGGGCATCTCCAAGGATGAGGCTCGCGAGCGCGCCATGGACCTGTTGAGTCGCGTAGGCGTTGCGGAGCAGGCCGATAAGGTGCCCGCACAGCTCTCGGGCGGTCAGCAGCAGCGCGTCGCCATCGCCCGTTCGCTTGCCATGCAGCCCAAGGCCATGCTCTTCGACGAGCCCACGAGCGCCCTTGACCCCGAGATGATCAACGAGGTGCTCGAGGTCATGGTTCGCCTGGCCCAACAGGGCATGACGATGATCGTGATTACGCATGAGATGAACTTTGCCCGCCGCGTGGCCGACCGCGTCGTGTTTATGGCCGACGGTCAGATCGTGGAAACCGGCACGCCCGACGAGTTCTTCGACCACCCCCAGACCAAGCGCGCCCAGGACTTCCTCAACTCCATCAAGGGCCACTAGCCCAATTGCCATATCTGCTCGCCATGACCATCCAAACTCGAAAGCAACACCTATGATCGGAACTCGCACTTCATCGTCATACACCCCGCACGTCGACGTCGATCCCGCCGACCGCCCGCTCATCCTCGTCGCGCCGCGCTGGGAAGAGGCGAAGCCGTTTTTAAGCGAAACGCTCTCCCCCAACGAGGAAATCGCAAGTGTCTTTGTCGATGCCATCCTTGCCGCCGGTGGCCTGCCGCTGCAGATGTCTATTACCGAAGACATCGATGTTATCCGTCATTACGTGGAAATCGCCGACGGCATTGCCATTCCTGGCGGCCCGGACGTCAACCCCAAACGCTGGGGCGACGAGCGTCCTTACGACCCCACGCTGTGCTGCGAGATTCGCGACCGTTTTGAGTTTAAGCTGGTTAACGAGGTGCTTCGCGCCAAGAAGCCGCTCTTTACCACCTGCCGAGGCACGCAGCTGCTCAATGTCGCCACCGGCGGCACCCTGTGCATGGACGTGCCGAGCCTGGGCGCGCGCGAGGGCCGCACGCAGTGGCGCCATACCCACGTGCTCAACGACCCTGTGCATCCTGTCGAGGTCGTGCCGGGCTCGCTGCTGGAGCGCGCGGTTGGCGGGCACAGGTTGATCCAGACCAACTCCGCACACCACTGCTGCGTCGATCGTCTGGGTAAAAGCACGCGCTTGGTCGCCAAGGCAACCGACGGCGTACCCGAGTGCATCGAGGTCGAGGGCCAGCCGTTCTGCCTAGGCGTGCAATGGCATCCCGAGTACACCTGGCAGACGCTCGAGACCGACTTTAACCTGTGGAAGTCGTTTGTCGAGGCAGCGGCAAAGGTTAAGCAGGCCCGTTAGTTCACGGACAGCACAACAAATAAGGGCGCCCCGCCGGCCACATGGTCCGACGGGGCGCCCTTTTGCCTATATGCATCCGGCGCGCATCAAAGCTCGCAAGCTCTTATTCAGCCGCCTCGCGTAAGGCCGACATCGTAGCTGTATATTGCTGCTGCAGCGCATGCATTCCCTCGCGAGCGCCGTCAACGGCATCGGCGCCGCGCAGCGCCTCGGTCACCACGACCGCCGGCTCATACAGATTATCGAATCCCAGGTTCTGGCTCACGCCCTTGAGCGTATGCGCTGCCATAAACGCACCTTCGGCGTCTCCTGCCGCCATGGCGGCCTCCAGCTTGTCCATGCTCTCGTCATCCAAAAACTTGAGGGCAAAGCGGCTAAGCATCTCCTCGCCCATCAGCCGAGCGCACGCGTCTTCATAATTGGCGCCAATCTTCTCATACGCCTCACGCATGGAAATCATGGATTAAAAACTCCTTTGGTCAAACTAAATCGTGGGAAACGCGACAACGTCGGCAGGGCGTGCCAATGTCTCGGCAATACGGTCTTGCACCTCGAGCAGGCAGTTGAGCAACAGCGGGTTAAAGGTGCCGCACTTACCGTCCAGGATCATCTGGATCGCCTCCTCGTGCGGGATGGCATCCTTGTACACGCGAACGCTCGTCAGCGCATCGTACACGTCGGCCACCGAAACCACCTGTGCGGCGATGGGGATATCGTCGCCCTTAAGGCCGTCGGGATAACCCTTGCCGTCCCAGCGCTCGTGGTGCCAACGCGCAATCTGGTACGCATATTCCATAAGCGCATTGCCGGCGTGATGGCGGCCCAGCTCATGCAGCATGTCGGCGCCAATCGTGGTATGCGTCTTCATAATCTCGAACTCCTCGGGCGTGAGGCGCCCGGGCTTGTTGAGAATCGCATCGTCAATCGACATCTTGCCGATATCGTGCAGCGCCGAAGCCAGGGCAATCGTGGAGCGCTCCTCGTTGTCGAGGGAGATGTTGTCGCTACGGTGGGCCAGGCAGCCGAGCAGTAGCTCGGTCAGCTTCTCGATGTTCGTAACGTGCCTGCCGCTCTCGCCATTGCGAAGCTCCATGACGCCGGCCATGATGTCGATGAGCATGCGGCTGTTCTTGACGCGCTCGTTGTACTGTTGGGACAGCAGGCTCGTCAGACGACGCTGTTTGGCGTACAGGCGGATGGTGTTGCTTACACGGCGGCGCACGACACGGGAGTCAAACGGGCGGTTGACATAGTCCGAAGCACCCAGCTCGTACGCGCGCAGCACCACATCGTCGGAATCTTCGCTCGAGATCATGATGACAGGCAGATTGTCAATAATCGACCGGCGCGACAGATCGCCCAACACCTCAAAGCCGTTCATGCCCGGCATGACAATGTCCAGCAGCACGAGCGACAGCTCATCGCCACACCGGCCTGCATGCGGGCGCTGCGAAGCTTTTCCTCATAATATCGGCGATTGCGCACGCTCGTCAGCACGTCGGTGTAGACAAGGTCCTCTTCTGCGGCCTCCTGTTCATCAATCGGGCGCACCATCAGCAGGACGTGAAGCTCGCCCTCGACCTTCAGAGGGCGCAGGCGAGCGCGGTACTCAACGCCATCGTTGAGCAGCCGTTCCGACACCTCATCGGAGCCTGCCAAGACCTCCAGACCTGACTGGCGCAGACAGGGACACCGATCGCCGGCGAGCAGGCAGTTGGGATCGCCCTTAATCTGGTCGGCCGACAGCAAACGCACCACGGGGTAGGGCTGAAGCCGCAGACGTTGGGTTTTGAGCACCCTTGTTAACACAGCCGAAACGTCTACGAAAGAAGCCCGTTTGATGATTCGGCCGCTAGAGCCCCAAGATGCCGCGGACAGCCTGGGCGGCCGCTGTCGGGCGATCGCGCAGCCCGTTGTGCGCGCCGGGAACTACTACGAGCGGACAATTCAAAAGCTCAGCCGCCGTTCTCGTGCCCGCCTCGCGGGGCGTGCCAATCGAGAGCTCGCCCAGAAACACGGCGGCCACCGTTTTCGAAGCGCGGACGCCATCCCAATCGGGAACGCAGGTCATAGTGATCTCGTATTCGTTTGCCATGAAACTGCGGCCGTTGCGCAGGGCATGCTTGGCTTCTGCCTCGGTTAACTTGGGGGCTTGAGGGTCCGAATCGCCGATGGCGCCCAGGAAGGCCCTTAGCGCCCTCGAGACCTTTCCCGCAGCAATCATCTCGAGTAAAACCGGGGCCGCACCCAGGCCGGCGCCTTCGTTTGTCACGGCGGGTTCATGCAGAATCGCACGCGAGACAATGGTCGGGTTTGTACGGAGAAGCTCCAGGGTCACCAGCGTACCGGCACTGTGCGCGAGCACGTTTGCCGGAGCGCCGATATGCTCGATGACGGCCTGCAGGTCGTCGGCCTGGGCGGCGAGGTCGTAGCGCCCGTCCGCGGCGTCGCCGCTCTCGCCGCAGCCGCGGCGGTCGTAGGCAACTACGCGGCACACTTGGCTGAGCTCGCGGGCGATGCCCTCAAAAAATGTGCCATCGACGCAGGCACCGTGCACGCATATCAAGGCAGGCGCATCCGACGGCACGCCCGACTCGGCAAACTCGCGACAGGCAATCGTGGTGCCCGCATTCTCGACCGTAAAATCCATGTTATGCCCCATCGTCTTGTGCCTTGTTAACACATGAACTGTACCCGACCCGAAACCTTTCATATCGCAGGCATCGAGGGCAGAATGAAAAAACGAAACCTAAGAGCACAAGCCCAAACCAGACTTTGGCGCCGATGCTATGCTTAGGCACAACTGTCCCAAGGAGCATATGCCTATGTCTACGTTTTTAAATGCCAGCCCCATCTTTGGACCGGTGCGCAGCCGCCGTCTGGGCCTTTCTCTCGGTGTCAACATGATGCCGGCATCGGGCAAGATCTGTACGTTTGACTGCATCTACTGCGAGAACGGCCTCAACGCCGAGCGCCCCTGCCATGAGCCGTACAACACAGCTGCCGTGGTACTCGACGCGCTCGAGGCAAAGCTGCGCGAGATGGCAGCCGAGGGCGAGCTCCCCGATGTGATCACCTTCGCAGGCAACGGCGAGCCCACCGCCGCACCGGAGTTTCCGCAGGCCATCGCCGGCGCTGTCGCGCTTCGCAACCAGCTGGCACCGAACACCAAGATTGCCGTGCTTTCCAACGGCACGCGCGCCAATCGTCCCCAGGTGCACGATGCGCTCATGATGGTCGACGACAACATCCTCAAGCTCGATACCGTCGACCCGACATTTATCCAGCTGCTCGACCAGCCTGTTGGCCCCTACGACGTCGAGCACCAGATCGAGACGTTCGCGAGCTTTGACGGTCACGTTATTATCCAGACGATCTTTTTGACCGGCGAGTATCAGGGCAAGTCCCTCGATAACACCGGCGAAGCGTATGTCGGCCCTTGGCTCGCGGCGCTCGAGCGCATTCGCCCACAGGAGGCGACCATCTACACGGTAGCGCGCGAAACACCGATCGCCGGCCTTGCCAAAGCAGCGCCCGAGGCGCTCGATACGATCGCCGCACGTGTGCGCGCCCTCGGCATTCCCTGCCAGGTGAGCTACTAGCGCGCGGCCACCCGCCAGCAAATCATCCTCAACTGACAGGGTAGCTAAAAAGCCCCGTCCCAAATGAGCTGGTCTGCGGGTGAGCTATACTAGCTGCGAATGAAAGGAAGTTAGCCATGTTTGACAACGGACCCGTGCCCGGCCGCAACGATGCTTGCTGGTGCGGCAGCGGCAAAAAATATAAGAAATGTCACAGCGCCTTCGACGAGCGCCTCGAGCGCCTGTGGGAGGAGGGCTGGGAGGTTCTGCCCCGCACGCTCTACAAGACGCCCGCCGACATCGAGGGCATCAAGCGCTCCGCCGCCATCAACGTAGGCGTGCTCGACTACGTAGGCGAGCACATCGCCGCAGGCATGACCACCAACCAGATCGACCAGATGATCTACGACTACACCGTCGAGCACGGTGGTACGCCGGCCGACCTCAACTACGAAGGCTACCCCAAGAGCGTATGCACCTCGATCAACGATGTGGTCTGTCACGGTATCCCCTGCGATACGGACGTGCTGCACGAGGGCGACATCATCAACGTGGACTGCTCCACGATTTTGGACGGCTACTTTAGCGACTCGAGCCGCATGTTCTGCATCGGCGAGGTCTCGGCCGAGCGTCAGCGCCTGGTCGACGTCACCCGCGCCAGCGTGGAGGCGGGTCTGGCGGCCGTCAAGCCGTGGCTGCCGCTGTCCGTGATGGCCGAGGCCGTGCAAAAGACGGTCGAGGACGCCGGCTTTAGCGTGGTGCGCGAGTACGGCGGACACGGCATCGGTAAGGAGTTCCACGAGGACCCGTTTGTGGGCTTTACCACCGAGGCACCCGATGTGGACACCATCATGGCCCCGGGCATGGTCTTTACCATCGAGCCCATGGTCAATGCCGGAGCGCCCGACATCAAGATTAGCAAGGGTGACGGTTGGTGCGTGCGCACCAAGGACGGCAGCGATTCGGCCCAGTGCGAGGTACAGCTCGTAGTGACTGAGGATGGTTACGAGCTGCTGAGCTGGTAGCCACACGAACGCCGGATGTCTATGGACCTGCAACCGTCCATGCATCCGGCGTTTCGTTTGAACGTTTTGCCTGATAAAACCTGCCAAAATAAACCTGTCCCTTTTTGGTAGGTCAAGCGGAGAGGACTGCTTGTGAACATCCTGGTTTTGCTGCCCGTCAACGACCGTCATCGCGCAATTCTCGAGTCGAGCGCTCCGGGCGAAGATTTTATCTACACGAGCGCCGACGCTGTCACGCACAAGCAAGTCGCCGACGCCGACGTGATTCTGGGCAACGTCGACCCCGCCATGCTCATGGCATGCGAGCATCTCCAGCTGTTGCAATTGCAGACCGCCGGCTATGACGACTACCTTGCCGCCGGCACCGTGCCGGCTGACGCCAAGCTGTCTTGCTCGATCGGCGCCTACGGTCAGGCCGTAAGCGAGCACATGTTTGCCATGGTCCTTTCCATGATGAAGCGCCTGCCCGGCTATCACGACTTGCAGCGCGAGCATCGCTGGGAGGATTTGGGGCAGGTTACCTCGCTCAAAAATGCCAACGTGCTGGTGCTGGGCGCGGGCGATATCGGCGGCCACTTTGCCACGCTCTGCCGCAGCATGGGCGCACACGTCCGCGGCATCAAGCGCCATCCGCTCGTCTACCCCATTGTGTTTGAGGACATGGACGGCATGGATGCCCTGTCTGAGCGCCTGGCGGAGGCCGACATCGTCGCATCCTTTATGCCCAGCACGCCCGAGACCCGCGGTCTGGCGAACGCCAAGTTCTTTGCCGCAATGAAGCCGGGCGCCTTCTTTGCCAACGGCGGCCGCGGTGACCTTGTGGTCGCCGACGACTTGGTTGCCGCCCTGGAGTCGGGACATCTTGCCGGCGCCGCGGTCGACGTCACCGACCCCGAGCCCCTGCCCGCGACAAGCCCGCTGTGGGACGCTCCCAACATGCTCATCACGCCGCATATCTCGGGCTGGTTCCACCTAGAGGCCACGCTCAACAACGTGGTCGACATCGCCGCCGAGAATCTACGCCATCTTCTGGCTGGCGAGACGCTACGCTGCTGGATTGAGCACTAGGTATTACGCCGTTCTAACGAACGGCGTAATGAGCCGACGCTACGAGCCCGTCTGGACGGCAATCTGCCTTTCAATCGTCGGGCATGGCCAGAAGGCCAATGCCCTCCTCTTTCAAGGCACCTTGCTCGCCCAGACGGGCTCTCGCTGACTTTTTCTCTACCCGCAAAGCTTTAGGGACTCAGCGGCTTGTAATGCCGCTGGCATTCGCCCAGATAAAACCTTCCAAAATTAACATCCCTTTTTGGCAGGTTTAGAGCTCCACGCTTTCGGCGCCGTTGATATGGAGGTCACGCTCGTAGAAGGCGGTGAGGGCGCGGATGGCACACATCACGTCGCGCACGCCGCCGGTCTCGTAGCTCGAGTGCATGGCCAGCTGCGGCAGGCCCACGTCCACAGCGTGCATACTCGCCTGCATGTTCGACAGGTTGCCCAGGGTGGAGCCGCCGGCCATATCGCTCTTGTTGGCGAAGGCCTGCGTGGGTACGTCGGCGTCGTCGCAAATAGCCTGGAACACCGCGCGGCTAAAGGCATCGGTGCAGTAGTGCTGGTTGGCGGCCTCCTTGATGACGATGCCGCCGTTGAGCACAACCTGGTTCCGGGCGTCGCACTTCTCGGCGTGGTTGGGGTGCACGGCATGCGCGTTGTCGCAGCTCACGAGCATCGAAGCGGCAAGCGCACGGTGGTACGACTCGTCGTCGAAGCCCAGCGATCCGTTAATGCGGCGCAGCGCGTCGGCCAAGAACGTCGACATGGCGCCTTGCTTGGTCTCGGAGCCAACCTCCTCGTTATCAAAGCAGCAGAAGACCGAAACGTCGTGCGCGTTCTCAGCTCCCAAAAATGCCTGCAGCGAGGTGTAGGCGCAGGCCAGGTTGTCGAGCTTGGGCGTCGAGATAAACTCGTCTGCCCAGCCCCAAATGCGCGCATCCTGGCGGTTGACCAGGAACAAATCGCGGCCCAAAATCTGCTCGGGCTCAACATCCAGCTCGTCGGCGATCAGGGCGTCAAAGTCGCCCTGCTTAAGGTCGCCAGCGCTGATGAGAGGGCACAGGTCAACGGCTCGGTTGGGCGCAAAGCCCTCGTTAACGCCGCGGTTCATATGGATGGCAAGGCTCGGGATGATGGCGACTTCGCGCTCGGTAGCGAGCAAACGACTCTCAATACGGTCGCCCTCGCGTACCAACACGCGGCCCGCGAGTGCCAGCGGACGGTCGAACCAGGTGTAGTCGATCATGCCGCCGTATGCCTCGGTGTTCAGGCGCAGCGTTTCGCCCGCGCCGTCGAGCTCGGGCACGGCCTTGACCTTAAACGTCGGCGAGTCGCTGTGCGACGCCGTAAGCTGAAAATGGTAGTCGCCGGCAACGCCGTCCTCGCCCCACGTAGCAGCCAGGTCCTCGCCCACTTTAAAGGCAACAACGCTCGAGGTATTGCGCTGCGTGTAATAACGCCCGCCCGGCTCGATGTCCCACGCCGCATTCTCGGGCAGGTAGGTAAAGCCCGTCTCGTCGAGCTCGGCCATAATGGTCGCCGCCGTATGGAACATGCTGGGGCATGCCTCGATAAAGTCGATGAGGTCGTTGGCGGCCTCGATATCGTCGGCCGTCACATGCGCGCGCTCGGGCGTTTGCTGATCCGTCATGCTCTCCCCTTTCGCTGGGTTGATGGTCCCCTCCAGCATACCCCGCCGCGCCAGTGCCGTGCCTTTCACTCCATGTTTAATCCCGCGCCGCTCGCCAAGTTGAGCCATCATGCCCGCACTCCTTTTGCGACAATTACGCTAACAGGACGAAAGGAGCCGTCATGAAGCCACGTAACATTGCCATCGCCTGCGGTGTCGCGGGAGTCGCCGTCGGCCTTGCTGCTGCCACCGGTATCGTTTATCACAAACAAATCAAGTCCGCCACGTCGCTCAAACGCTTGACCGGCAACGCGGATGGCTATGACCTGTACGCAATCGACATCGCTTACGACTACGACCTTGACCGCATCATCGCAACCGATGTGCGCGATGACCAGGCCTACATTGATGCTGTGGTGGCGCAGGTGTTGCCCGGCGTGCCGGCACATGTCCAGGCGCCCCAGTTTGCCTGCAGCGCTTTTGTCGCCGTGGATGGCGAAGGCCGTGTTCGCACCGGTCGCAATTACGACTTTAAGGACGACACCTCGGCGCTGCTGGTGCGCAATCACCCACGCGGCGGCCATGCCTCCATCGGGTTTGCCGCCCTTAACAACCTGGGCGATAACACTCCGCTTGACTCCGTCGGCGGACGCGCTGCGGCGTTGATGGGCCCGTTTGCCCAGCTCGACGGCGTCAACGAATGTGGCGTGTCCATTGCCGTGCTCACCCTGGATTCCAAACCCTGTGACCAGGACACGCAGCGCCCCGTCATCAACACTTCGCTCGCCATCCGTCTGGTGCTCGACCGCGCGGCCACCACGCAGGAGGCCGTCGACCTGCTTTCTGCCTACGACATGCACGCCATGGCCGGACGCGACTACCACTTCTTTATCAACGACGCCGCCGGTGACGCGCGCGTAGTAGAGTGGAATCCGCGCGATCCGGACCGCGCTTTCAAAGCGACTCCTGTACGCCAGGTTACGAACTTCTACGCCTGCTATGGCGACGAAGTGCTGCCCAACCAAAAGAATGGCGAGCTGGGCCATGGTAAAGAGCGCGCCGTCGCAATCGCCGATGTCCTCGACGCCCATGCCGGCACCCAAGACGAGGCAGTCGCTTGGAAGGCCCTACGCGCTGCAGCGCAAGAGCCCAATCCGGAAGACATCACCAGCAACACGCAGTGGTCGGTCGTCTTTGACAACACCGAGCCCGCTGCCGCCATCACGCTGCGCCGCCATTGGGGCGACGTCGACGCCTTCGCGTTGTAAGGAGCCAGGCCCGTCGTCCTTACGCTCGCCTGACGCTGCTTACATTTCTATACGCTTGAGCTAACACGTTTTACCCCTATATCAACAGTGTGCGGGGGTAAACTTATGCGCATGTTATAACTTGCCCGGAAGGATTCATCATGCTTAGGATCGGTCTTCTTACCAGTGGCGGCGACTGCCAGGCGCTCAACGCCACCATGCGCGGCATTGTCAAAACGCTCATGACCAATAGCGAAGAGCCTATCGAGATCTATGGTTTTGAGGACGGCTACCAGGGCCTTATCTACAGCAGGTTCCGCGTTATGACTCCCGCCGATTTTAGCGGCATCCTCACCCGCGGCGGCACCATTCTAGGCACGAGCCGCACGCCGTTCAAGCGCCTGGACATTCCCGAGGCTGACGGCGTCGAAAAGGTGCCCGCGATGGTCCACACCTATCACAAGCTGCAGCTCGACTGCCTGTTTATGCTGGGCGGCAACGGCTCCACCAAGACTGCCAACCGCCTGCGCGAAGAGGGCCTCAACGTTATCGCCCTGCCCAAGACCATCGATAACGACACCTGGGGCACCGAGATGACGTTTGGCTTTACGAGCGCCATCGACGTCGCCACCAAGTGCATCGACGACATCCACACCACCGCCTCGAGCCACGGCCGCGTGTTCGTCATCGAAATCATGGGCCACAAGGTTGGCTGGATCCCGCTGTACGCTGGCGTCGCGGGCGGCGCGGATGTCATCTTGATTCCCGAGATCCCCTACGACATGGATAACGTCATCAAGACCATTGAGCATCGCATGGAGACCGGCAGCCGCTTTACCATCGTGGCCGTCGCCGAGGGCGCTATCTCCAAGGAGGACGCGGCGCTGTCCAAGAAGGAGTACAAGAAGAAGCTCGCCGAGCGTACGAGCCCGTCGATTGTCTACGACATCGCCAAGGAGATCGAGGCCAAGACCGGTCGCGAGACCCGCGTCGCCATCCCCGGTCACACGCAGCGCGGCGGTCAGCCCGACGCCCAGGACCGCATCTTTGCGACCCAGTGCGGCGTCGAGGCGGCACTGGGCTGCCTACGCGGCGAGTTTGGCTACATGATTGCCCTGCGTGACGGCAAGATGTGCCACATGCCGCTCGAGGATGTCGCCGGCAAGCTCAAGTTTGTCGACCCCCAGAGCGACCTGGTGCGCGAGGCCAAGGCATTGGGCATCAGCTTCGGCGACGAATAGCCTCGGCCGAAACCCATCCCATCGGGCCCTCCGACCCCGCCCGACGTATTTCGATTTGGCTCCTCCCTTGACTCCGTCAAAGGTCGCCAATCGAAATCGTCGGGCGGGGTCGGAGGGCCCTGCGTTTACATACTCGCCGAGGCTATTCGTCTTCTTGCTGCAAGTGCGTGGGCTGAGATTTTGGGATGTTGCAGGCTCTTAGCTGAGAGTAGCACTGACATTTGTCCTGAAATGGCTGGTCGTTAGGGGTTGCTACCGGTAGTTGCGGTAGGGTTGGAGCAGATTCTAACTAGAAATGGTGGTCGCTACTGGTTGTTCTCGGCATACTCGGCTCATTCGATTACGGTCACCACATGAAAGGAACTGTTATGGATCTTGCGATGGCGCAGCAGCTCGTTGATCGCCGCAAGGCTGCCGGGCTTTCTCAGGAGGCGCTTGCCGCCCAGCTGGGTGTGAGTCGTCAGGCTGTCAGTAAATGGGAGCGCAGCGAATCCTCACCCGATACCGATAACCTTATTGCGCTCGCCGCGCTGTATGGCGTGTCGCTGGATGAACTGCTGTATGGAGAGGCGGTGGATAGCACTGATGACTCGCAGACTGATGATGAGGCACAGAACAGCAACGCCGGCACCAAAGCTCCAGATGGGGCTGAAGAGGCTGAGGCTTCTACTGAGCACGCTGATTGCAGCGATAAGCCACTTGTCGATATTTCCCTCGCGCGCGGCATCCACGTTATTGATCCCAACAAAGGCGAAGAGGTCCATGTTGGCTGGAGTGGCATCCATGTGGCTAACGAGCGCAAGGGTGAAGAGGTCCATGTGGGGCCAGGCGGATTGCATATCGATACGCTAGAGGACGATGGACATAACGTGCATACCAATGACGATGGCACCGTCACCATCGACGGCGAGACGTTTTCCAGCTGGAAGGAAGCACACGACAAGCTCGACCATCATGGCAAGCATTTCCACACCAAGGTCGGTCGTGCGTGGAACAAGTTTCCCTTCCCCGCACTTGTCGCTCTCGCCTATCTGGTGCTCGGCATTGTCTACGGCACATGGGGCATGGGGCTTTTCCTCGTCTTTCTGGTTCCCGTCTACTACGCGATTGGTGACTTCATCGATCGGCGCCACCTGTCTAAGCTGATCGAGGCCATCTACCCGGCAGCCGCCATCGCTTGGTTCCTCTACATGTGGCTCTGTTTGGGACAGCCCCATCCTGCATGGATCATCCTCATCACGATTCCCGTCATAAAGGCGCTCATGCGCTGGTGCCGCAAACAATGGAAGCACCGCAAACAGGCCTAACACGCTCCGACCCACCAGCACCCAACCACCCCCGCCCTTCTCCTAAGTTGCGGTGAGATAGGGACTGTTTCGAAGTTCCAAAGCGCCAAACAGTCCGTATATCACCACAACTTACAAACAACTGGGTCAGTTCCGGCACGGAGATTAGCATTGAGCTGACCGCGCGCCAAGAAAAGGGCCTATTTACTACGTTTAACTCGAGAGGGCCGACCATACCCGCCTTTTCCGAAAAATGGCAAGCCCTCTACCTGCGGTTTTAATTTCATAATCTTTGTCATGGTCGAGGGTGTGGTAGCAAACGTAGTAGATAGGCCCGTTTTGTGGCATACGACCCATTCAAGCCCAATCTCGAAGGCTAAAGAGAGCCTCTCATCCACGCCTGGGAGCGAAAACCAAATAGAATGAAAGGCAAATGGAAAGCCCGTTTGACGAGCGGAGGACATATGCGCGACGTAGCCGAAAGCGACTGGAAGCTGTTTAAGAAAATGCTTCCTCAATGGCAAGAACGTTATATGGAAAAGCTCATCGCCCAGTACGTTGAGATGCTGAACGGCGACAGCGAAGCGTCCAGTAGATTTTGGGCATTAGAAGAGCGCCTCAATAGAGACAAGCTGTCCTCAGGCGTAATCGCAAACAACATTCGCCGCAGCACAATGCACCGCGAGATAGCCAATTTGCTTATCGACAGCGTGATCACCCTTGACGACCTTGACGGTTTTACCGAGGACATTAAGAGCTATGCGCAACGCTGGATTGGGCAGTAAGAGCACTGAACGACAGACCTCCCCAGCAAAACGGGGCAAACGCTGGGCCACCTAATGGTTGTCCGGCGTTCGCCCAGATAAAACCTGCCAAAATAACCCTGTCCCTTTTTGGCAGGTTACTCGGCGCTCTTGAGGGCGCCGACCATGTCGATCTTGTTGAGCGTTCGGTTGGTGGCGAGGTTGACGATGATCGTAAAGCCGAAGGAAAGCACCACGGCAAGCACGTAGCTCAGCGGCTCGACTTCGACGTCAAAGTACAGCGACGGCATCTGCAGGATGTACGTAAAGCTCTCGGCAAGCAGGCCACCCAGCGGCACGCCCAGCGCGGCACCAATCGCCGTCAAAATCAGCGTCTCCTTGTTAACGTAGTGGTGCACCTCGCCACGACGGAAGCCCAGCACCTTGATAGTCGCCAGCTCGCGTTCGCGCTCCGAGATGTTGGTATTAGACAACGTAAATACCACCACAAACGACAGGCACGCCGCCATAAAGGTCACAAGCACCACGACCGAATTGATAATCGTAAAGTTTGCCTCATAGTTTTCCCAATGCTCGGCGGTACTCGACAGCGTAATCCAACCATCGCTCTTAAGACGGTTGGTAAACGCAATCTGATCGGCCGACGAACCCTTAAGCAGCGCAAGGATGCCGTTGAGGCGCGCGCTTCGACCGAACGCGCTCTCATAGGTGCTCTGCGTCATATAGAGCGTGTTGCCCAGATAGTTAAGCGAAATGTCGCTGACTTTGACCTTGGCAACATTGAGCGACGAATCCTGGACGTGAGCCGTGTCACCCGGCTTGATCCCCAGCACCAGCTGAGAGCTCTTGCTCAAATACACATCACCGTCGCGCAGGGCGAGCGGTTCTTCGGACTCGTCCTCGAGACACACGTAGTCGTCCAGGTCGTTCGTGCGGTCATCGGGCACCACGATCAGTTGCACGGTCTCGCTCTTGCCGCCAAATGTAAAGGTGACGTTGTCGGTCATAATCGGCAGCGTCGAAGTCACGGTCACGTCGGAATCCTTGGCTGCGCTTCGCTCGTCGAGCGCCGCGCACGTCTGCGGAAAATCGTCGGGATTGGCGACCGCTAGCAGGTCATAGCGCGTGATATGCCCGTACTGCTTGGGCGAAAGCGCCACCGATGTATCGCGGATGCCCATACCGCAGATCACGAGCGCCGTGCAGCCCGCGATGCCAAAGATGGTCATAAAGGCGCGCTTTTTGTAGCGGAATAGGTTACGTGCAGCGACCTTATTTAAGAAGCCCATGCGGCGCCAGATAAAGCCGATGCGCTCGAGCAAGATGCGCGAGCCGGCGCGCGGGGCCTTGGGGCGCATGAGCGAGGCCGGGGTCTCGGCCATCTCGTGGCGGCAGGCGATAATCGTGGCGCCCACCACGCCCACGGCGAACAGCGCCACCGAAACGATCGAGGACACGATGTCGTACGAAAGCAGCATCTGGGGCAGCGAGTACATGTCGTCGAATACCGTAAACAAGAACAGCGGCAGGCCCACAAATCCAATGATGTTGCCCAGCACGCCGCCAATCAGGCAAGCCCACAGCGCATAGTCCACGTATTTGGACAGGATACGCCCGCGTGAATAGCCGAGTGCCTTGTACAGACCGATGAGCGTGCGCTCCTCCTCGACCATACGCGTGGCGGTGGTGAGACTGATGAGCACAGCGACGATAAAGAAGATGAACGGGAAAACCGTGGCGATGGCCTCGATCGAGGAGCTATCGCTCTCGACGCTCGAGTAGCTCGCGATGTTGCCGCGGTCCTGGATGTACCAGGTGCATTCGCCAAGGTCGGAAATCTCGGCGCGGGCATCGGCAAACTGCTGGTCGGCGGCGGCACGGCGCTGGTCCAGGTCGGCTTGCGCCTGCGCACGCTCCTCGCTGCCCTCGGCCATACGATCGATGTTGTCCTGTTCAATCCCAAAGAGCATATTCGCTTGGCGCTCGGCCGCATCCAAACTTGCCGGCGTATCGACCGTCAACTCTTGAGCACGTGCCTTTTCGCGTCCGTCGCGGATCTTATCGATACTGCCCTTGACCTCATTAATCTTTGTCGTGTAGGCATCCGAATAGGAATTGAGGCTCTTAGCCCCCTCGACGGTCACGTGAACCGCGGAGTAGGAAGAAGATGTCGCGGCATCCTCGCTCACATAGAACTTATAGTCCGCAGCCGAGGCGGCACGAAAGGCATTGACGGTCGAGTCGGAGCTCACATCGGTGGGGTCAAGGACCTCAGCCGTAATGGTGTAATCACCCGCGGCGAACTGATCCTTGGCACTTTGATTAGACGAGCTCGCATCGTTGGCGGCAAAGCTCACCGTATCGCCGATTTTCTTGCCCGAAGCCTTCAAAAAACGCGAGGTCACCGCGACCTCGCCGGCACGCTCGGGCAAATCGCCGCTCACCAGCACCGGCTGATCGATATTCTCCCTGGAAAGGCTCTGGACGACCACGCGCTCGCGCGTTGTACCCACGGCGGTGTAGGCGGTCTCGGTGTAGATGCCCTCGGCTGTCTCGACGCTGTCGACCTCTTGAATGGCCGCAAGATCGTCGCGCGTAAGGCCATAGGTCGACTGCACGTTAATGTCATAGACATTCTGCTGGTCAAAGTAGGCGTCAACCGAATCGCACAGGTCCTCGCAGCCCGCCTTAAGGCCACACATCACACTCACGCCAAGCGCCGTGATGACCACGATGGACAAGAAGCGCTTAAGACCGCCTCGGATTGTGCGGTAGATGCCACGGCGAAACACCGTCGGCACCATGTCGTTTGAACTTTGGGCAGTGCGGTAGGTCGCGAACTCTCGGTCGCGACCGACGTGCTCCGTATCACGGTTTTGGCTGTTTTGGCGATCCTGGTCCATGGGCGCTACCACTCGATCGTCTCGATAGGTACAGGATTTTGCTGGACAGTCTCGCTCTCCACGCGGCCGCTCTTAAAGCGGATCAGGCGATCGGCCATGGGCGCCAGCGCGGAGTTGTGGGTGATGATAATGACCGTAATGCCTTGCTTGCGACAGGTGTCCTGCAACAGCTGCAGAATCTGCTTGCCGGTTTTGTAGTCGAGCGCGCCCGTGGGCTCGTCGCAAAGGAGCAGCTTAGGGTTCTTGGCCAGCGCGCGGGCAATGGACACGCGCTGCTGCTCTCCTCCCGAAAGCTGCGCAGGAAAGTTGGCGAGGCGCTCGCCCAGGCCGACCTGGCAAAGCGTTTGCTCGGCATCGAGCGAATCGGGGCAGATTTGCGCCGCGAGCTCGACGTTTTCGAGTGCCGTCAGGTTGGGGACCAGATTGTAGAACTGGAAAACAAAGCCGACGTCGGCGCGGCGGTATTCCACGAGCTGCGCCTCGTTGGCGGAGCTCACGTCGCGCCCGTCCACCGTCACGGTGCCGGAGGTCGCCGTATCCATGCCGCCCAGAATGTTGAGCGCCGTGGTCTTGCCGGCACCCGAAGCACCAAGAATGATGGCGAGCTCGCCGCGCTCGACCGTAAAGCTCGCGCCGTCGAGCGCGTGGATGCGGGCGTCGCCCTCGCCGTATGCCTTGATGACGTCTTTGAATTCAATATAGGCCATCGATTAATTCCCATCTGGTCGGATAACTCTTTAGTATTACCCATTTCCCACCCACCAAAAAGGGACAGGCTCATTTTGGCAGGTTTTATACGGGGGAATGGCGGGTGTGGGCGAGGCATTGAGGCTACCCAAGTCAACCATTTGACCCAAGCCTCGCCCACCGCTATGATGCCGCTTCGGAATGAATGTCTCCGCTGGGTGCGCTAGCTAAGCTGTCGCGTCACCCTAAACCGCCTTGTTGCTGATGACTTCTGCTGTTACGTGGTGCCTCCTAGGTATCACGCCGCGGCAGGAGTCTTTTTTGTTTTGGAGGAGAAGTGTCAGAAAGCAGCACATCGAGCAGGATTAAACGCCTGGTCAACACCTATAGCGGCCTCGTGCTTATGGGCGCTGCCGGAATCCCCGTCGGCATTATCGTTGGCGCCATCTGCGCGCTCTTTGGTCGCGTGCTTCTGGCGATTGGCACCTTCCGTGACGAGCACATCACTCTGCTCCTTCCCCTCCTCGCCCTCGCGGGCCTTGCCATCGTGTTTGCCTACCGCACTTGGGGCAAAGGCACCGAACGCGGCATGAGCTTAGTATTCGACGTAGGCCACGGGCGCGAAGACGCTATCTCCCCGCGCTTGGTGCCGCTCATTATGCTGAGCACGTGGGGAACGCACCTCTTTGGCGGCAGCGCGGGACGCGAGGGCGTGGCCGTGCAGATCGGTGCAACCGTCTCACATTGGATCGGCCGACACCTACTTTTCCGAGACCCCGGCAACACGTTTTTGCTTATCGGCATGGCTGCCGGCTTTGCCGGGCTCTTTCGAACGCCTCTTGCTGCCACGGTCTTTGCTATCGAAGTACTGGTCGCAGGACGCATGGAATACCGCGCGCTGTTTCCCGCGCTTACGGCCTCGCTCGCCGCAAGTATGACCTCCGGCGCCCTAGGACTCGAGAAGTTCGAGGTCGCCGTTACCGCCTCGTATGCGCTCGACCTCCCCGGTCTTGGACGGCTAGCGCTGTTGGGTATCGCGTTTGGTATGGTAGGCGGCGCTTTTGCCTGGTGCCTTGCCCATGCCAAGACCCTTGCAGCACGGCTGTTCCCCAACCCTTACATACGCGTTGCCGTTATGGGCCTTGCACTGTCGGCGATTCTGTTCGTACTGTGGCAGGGGCGATACTGCGGCCTTGGCACAAACCTGATATCGGCAGCGCTGGACGACAACGGCAAGATTGCCATCATGCCTTGGGACTGGGCGCTCAAATTCGCACTCACCATCGCCACGCTTGCCGCAGGATATCAAGGTGGTGAGGTAACGCCGCTGTTCTCTATCGGAGCAAGCCTGGGTGTCGTGCTCGCCGGAATTCTCGGCATGCCCGTCGAGTTCTGCGCCGCGCTGGGCTACGCCGCCGTCTTTGGCGGCGCCACCAACACGCTGCTCGCGCCAATCCTTATCGGTTGCGAGGTCTTCGGTTTCGGTAATCTGCCGGCGTTCTTCATCGTCTGCGTTGTGGCTTACCTATTCAACATGGATAAGTCCATCTACGCCCTGCAGGAGCGGGCGTAGATCGATGTCCAGGCAGGTGGTCTCAACCGGAAACGGCGTCCCACTCTGAGGCTGTATTCCGGGGCACGGTTTCCGCTCGGGACGCCATTCGGAAAGCGCATCCCGCTTTATAACAGAATTCCGGAACGTGGTTTCCGTCTGAGCCTCCATTCGGAAAGCGTGTCCCGTTCTTTCACGGCATCTTGGCTATGCAAAGTGCTCGAGCGTTACTCCTCGTACGCGCCCTCAAGCCGCAGCAGCCACTCCTTGCGGTCAAGGCCGCCAGCATATCCGTTGAGCGAACCATCGGCGGCAACCACGCGATGGCACGGCACAATAATCGAAATGGGATTACGCGCGACCGCGGCCCCCACGGCACGGGGAGACACAACGGGTGCCTCATTTCCCGGCACACGATGTCGAGCCGCAACACGCTGGGCGATCTCGCCATACGTAGCGACCTCGCCACGCGGAATTGAAAGCAGCTCGTACCAAACTTCACGCTGAAACGCCGTGCCAATCATATGCAACGGCGGCGTAAACCGAGGCTCCTGCCCCGCAAAATAAGCATTCAGCCAAGCCCAGGAACGCTCAAGCACCGAAGAAGCCGCACCATTTGCCGGACTCACCGAAGACATCCCACCGGCACCAGAAACCGCATCGGCACCTTCAACACGTTCCGCATCCTCTTTGAGCAGCGTGGAGCCAAAGTGCTCCTGTCCCTCAAACCAAAGCCCCGTCAGACCGCGGCCATCAGCGGCAAGCAAGATTTCGCCCAAAGGCGAAGCAAACGTCGTCGTGACCACCAGCGGCTCCTTTCAAAACTCCGCAACATAATACCGCGAATTGTGCAGACAACCCCAATCGACCCCAAAGTCACCCAAGGCAGCAGGTGCGCGGCGCCGCAGCTGCCGGCCGCGCTCCGCAGTCCCCAAAGGCGGCAGGCGCGAAGCGCCGAGGCCGCCGCCCGGACCAGGGCCCGCAACAACCACGTGCCCCCACATCAGCCCAGCGGCCCCAACCAACAACGGCCCCATCGCAGGCCGCTCGCAGCAGCGTCACCGCAGGCGGGGGCCGGGCTTAGTTTTCAGAACACTCCGCAGACCAGTGTGACGCCTTGTCCGCGGCTCCGAAGGAGCAGGACAAGGCGCCACACATGGTCGAGGACGTTCTGAAAACTAAGCCCGGCCCCCGCCGGACAGGTCACACTACTCGCAGAGCAGCTTAGCGATCTGGACGGCGTTGGTTGCCGCGCCCTTACGGATTTGGTCGCCGCAGCACCAGAAGGTGATGCCGCGCGCAGCCTCGGGGTTCGAGATGTCGCGACGCACGCGACCGACCCAGATCAGGTCCTGGTCGGACGTATCCATCGGCATGGGGAAGCGGTCGTGTGCATCCTCGGCAGCCATATCGTCAACCAGCTTCACGCCCGGGGCAGAAGCCAGCGCAGCACGGACCTCCTCGACCGTAATGTCGCGCTCGAACTCGAGCGTAATGCTCTCGGAGTGCGAACGCAGCACGGGCACGCGCACGCAGGTGCAGTTCACGCGCAGATCGGGCAGGTGCATGATCTTGCGGCCCTCGTTTTGCAACTTCATCTCCTCGGAGGTAAAGCCCTCTTCCTTGACGCCGCCAATCTGCGGAATCAGGTTGCTCGCCAGCTGGGCGGCAAATGCACGCGGCTCGGGAATCTCCTCGCCACGGCCCAGAGCGGCCAGCTGAGCCTCGAGCTCGGCCATGCCGGGGGCACCAGCGCCCGAAGCCGCTTGGTACGTCGAGACGATCATGCGCTTCACGCCGGCGAGCTGATGTAGCGGCCACGTAGGAACCAGACCGATGATGGTCGCGCAGTTGGGGTTGGCGATCAGGCCGTGGTGCCACTTAATGTCATCGGCGTTAATCTCGGGCACGACCAGCGGCACCTCGGGATCCAGACGGAAGGCATGGCTGTTGTCGACCACGACGGCACCGCGCTTGACGGCCTCGGGCAGCAGCTCCTTGGCGATATCGTCGCCGGCAGCGCCGAGCACGATGTCGCAGTCCTCAAAAGCCTCGGGGCAAGCCTCCTCAATCACAACCTGCTCGCCGCGGAACTCGACGGTCTTGCCCGCAGAGCGCGCGCTCGCCAGCAGCTTGAGCTTACTGACCGGAAACTCCTGCTCGTTGAGGCACTCGAGCATCTGGGTGCCCACAGCTCCCGTCGCGCCCAAAATAGCAACCGTGTACTGTTTCATGCTTCCCCCTTTAAAGGTTGTGGCTATCGCCCGCACGCCAAGCAGGCCGGATATTCTTGCCCAGTTTATACAAGAACGGGGCGGATACAAAACCCGCCCCGTCGAAACGAAACCGAAACGAAACGCCCGGCAGTAGATTTTTGGGACATCCTAAAAATCTACCGGGACGGAAACTACTTGTGGAGTGCGGCCAGGGCAGGCTCGAGCGGCTCGGCGGGCTCCAGATCGGAGACCTTCACAATGCCGTTTTCGTCGGAGAAGGCACGGTAAATGGTCTGAATCGCCAGGTCGAAGTCCTTCTCCTCGACACCGATAATGATATTGATCTCGTCACAGCTCTGCGAAATCATGCGCACGCTCACGCCGGCCTGGCCGAGCATGCCAAACAGATGGCCCGAGATACCTGCACGACCGCGCAGGTTACGACCGACGGTAGCAATAAGTGCCAGACCCTCAACGACCTCGATCTCGAGCGGCTCGACTTCCTGTTGAATGTCGCCCACAAGCGAGTACAGCGAATCGTGCACATCCTGCTCCTGCACCACGGCGCCAAAGCGATCGACGCCGGTGGGCATGTGCTCAACGGAAACGTCATAGCGCTCGAACACCGAAAGCGCGCGGCGCATAAAGCCGACGCGGGGCTTGGTGCGGTCGCGGGCCACATTGATGGCGACAAAGCCGCGCTTGCCGGTCACGCCGGTAATGATGGGCTCTGCCTCGCCCTCGTCAGCCGTCTCGCTAATGATGGTGCCGGGGTCCTGCGGCGCATTGGTGTTCTTGATGACCAGCGGAATACCCGCCTCACGCACAGGAAACACGGCCTCCTCGTGCAGGACGCTTGCGCCCATGTACGAAAGCTCACGCAGCTCCTCGTAGGTAACGCGGGCGATGGGCTGCGCCTCGGGCACAATACGCGGATCGGCAGAATAGAAGCCCGAAACGTCGGTCCAGTTCTCGTACAGATCGGCGCCCAGGCACTTGGCCAGAATCGAGCCGGAAATATCGCCGCCGCCACGATCGAGCAGCTTGATCTGACCCTCACGCGTCGCGCCATAGAAACCGGGCATGACAAAGCCGCCCTGCTGGCCGTACTCCTGCACCAGCTCGGCTGTGCGGTTCATGCTGAGCGTACCGTCATGATGGAACGCAACAACCGTCGCGGCATCCAGGAACGGCAGACCCAGGTACTCGGCCATCAGACGGGCGGTAAAGTACTCGCCGCGGCTCACAAGCTCCTCAGTGGAGTAGCCACCGGAGCGAGCACGCTCGGCAAAGGCAGCAAACTCTTCGCGGATGGGATAGGTGAGCTCCAACTCGTCAGCGATATCAAAGTAGCGCTGGCCAATGTCCTCGAGCAGTTCCTCGCACGACACGTGGTACTTAACGTGCGCGTTAACCAGGTAAAGCAGGTCGGTCACCTTGGTGTCGCCCTTAAAACGGCGACCGCAGGCAGAAACCACCACAAAACGGCGGGCAGGGTCGGCATCGACGATGGCCTTGATCTTCTTAAAGTGTTCGGCGTCGGCGACCGACGAGCCGCCAAACTTGGCAATCTTAATCATGGGCTGGAGGTTACCTTTCTAAAAAGCCTCTGCGAACCTATTTTGCGCGCTCTGATACCATGGTTTCACCGATTGGGACCAAGGCATCCGAGGAGCAGTGTTATATGGGAACTTATCATAGTACACGAGGACGCACTTTATCGTGCTCAAGTAAGGTGGCAATCCGTACTGGCATCGCTCCCGACGGGGGTTTGTTTGTCTCGGACGAGCTCGGCACCCAGCAGGTCGATATCAGCTCGCTTGCAGATAAATCGTACTTTGAAATCGCTCAAGATGTGTTGGGAATGTTACTGAATGATTACACGGCCGAAGAAATTTCGGCGTGTGTCGACGAAGCATACCGCGGCACGTTCGCGAGCGAAGAGGTTACGCCGCTCGTCAAACTCGATGCCGCACCGGGCGCCGACGCCCCTCAGACCTATGTGATGGAGCTCTTTGGCGGCCCCACGAGCGCCTTTAAGGACGTCGCCCTGCAGATGCTCCCCCGCCTGATGGCCCGCACCTCCGCCAAAGAAGGCGGCGCCGAGCGCATCATGATCGTCACCGCCACGTCAGGCGACACGGGCAAGGCCGCACTCGCTGGTTTTGCCGACGCTCCGGGCACGGGCATCACCGTCTTTTATCCCGAGGGCAAGGTCAGCCGCGTCCAGAATCTGCAGATGTCCACGCAGGAGGGCGACAACGTCGCCGTCTGCGGTATCCGCGGCAACTTTGACGACGCCCAGAGCGCCGTCAAGCGCATCTTTGCCGATAAGGAGCTGGCCGAGCGCCTGGAGGCCGCCGGCACGGTGCTTTCGAGCGCCAACTCCATCAACGTCGGCCGCCTGGTGCCGCAGGTCGTCTACTACTTTGCCGCCTATGCGCAGCTGCTGCGCGCCGCCGCTATCGAGGCTGGCGACGCCGTAGAGTTCTGTGTGCCGACCGGCAACTTTGGCGATATCTTGGCCGGCTACTACGCCAAGCGCATGGGTCTGCCCGTCGCCAAGCTCGTCGTGGCGAGCGACAAGAACAACGTGCTGGCCGACTTCCTGGCCACCGGCGTCTACGACCGCAACCGTCCGTTCTTCACGACCATCTCGCCGTCGATGGACATCCTTATCAGCTCCAACCTGGAGCGTATGCTCTACTTCCTGTCCGATGGCGACTGCGAGCTCGTTGCCGGCCTTATGGAGCAGCTGGCACAGACCGGTCGCTACGAAGTGCCCGCCGAGCTGCTGGCCAAGATCCAAAGTGTGTTTGGCTGCGGTTGGGCCAGCGAGGACGAGGTCCACACTGCCATCAAGAGCTGCTGGGACGCCAACGGCTACGTGATCGACCCGCACACCGCTTGCGGCTATCACGTCTTTGAGCAGGTCGCCCCCGCCGAGGGCGCCAAGGTCCGCGTGCTGCTTTCGACCGCCAGCCCCTACAAGTTCCCGCGCGCCTGCTGCGACGCCCTGGGCCTCGACGTTCCCGAGGACGACTTTGAGGCCATGCGTGTGCTCGAGCAGGCCACCAACACGGTCGCCCCGACCCAGCTCGCCGAACTCGAATCCAAACCCGTCCGCTTCGAAGACGTCTGTGACGTCGATGAGATGGCCAACTACGTAGAGTCTGCAGCAAAAAAGATGACTACCAACTAAAACCCCTTATAAGGCGCCGGCGAAAGCCGGCGCACCTTCTTCCATCAGATAGCCCCCGGGATGATGACGAACGCGCACAGCGTGTCTGGCTGTTTAGTTCGTCGCGAGTTCCGCACGCAAAGGAAAGCACTTAATGTGCTTTCCGTCTTGTGCAGGACTGCCCGAGCAGCGAACTAAACAACCAGGCACGCCAGGAGGACTCACATGATCAAAATCACCGTCCCAGCAACAAGCGCCAACTTGGGTATTGGCTACGATACCCTCGGCATGGCCGTCAGCCTCTACTCGCACTTCACCTTCGAGCGCGCCGACAAACTCACCATCACGGGCTGCCCCGAGGAGTTCCAAAACGAGAATAACCTGGTCTATGTGAGCTTTGTCGATGCTCTGGCCGCCTGGGGCGAGCCGGCATTCCCCGTCGCTATCGACATTCAGACCGACGTGCCCGTCGCCCGCGGCCTGGGTTCCAGCTCCACCTGCGTCGTCGCCGGCATTATGGCTGCCGCCGCGCTGACAGGCCACACCGTCGACCGCGCCGAGCTCGTCCGCATCGCCACCGAGGTCGAGGGCCATCCCGATAACGTCGCCCCCGCTATCCTGGGCGGCGCCGTCTGCTCCTTTACGCCGACCGACTCGCTGCCCCAGTGCCTGCGCTATGAGGTGAGCGATCGCTTGCGTTTTATTACCGTGATTCCGCCCTACGAGGTGCACACGAGCGAGGCGCGCAAAGTCGTGCCGCAGGAGATTCCGCTCTCCACCGCCGTGTGGCAAATGGGCCGCATCGCCGGCATGACGCGCGGCCTGGAGACCGGCGACCTGGACCTTATTGCCGCCGCCAATGACGACCGCATCCAGGAGCCCTATCGTCGCCGCTTGATCCCCGATTACAACGCCGTGCGCGACACCTGCCTGAACGGCGGTGCCAAGACCATCTGGATCAGCGGTTCGGGCTCAACCCTCATGGCCGTAACCGATGACACCATCGTAGCCAAGTTCCTGCAGGTCAAGCTGCGCGAGCAGTTCCCCAAGTGTGAGACGCATATTCTGACGTGCGACACGGAAGGCGCTCAAATCGAATACCTGTAGTCGCCGTACTTTATACCCGCCGGGGAGGCCAGGGGCTTTGCCCCCAAATCGTCCTCGGACATGACAGGACCCCCGCTGCGCACTTCGTGCGGCGGGGGTCCTGCCGTCC
>NZ_QSKJ01000010.1:49349-96583 GCF_003469895.1 Collinsella sp. AM28-11LB | reverse complement strand
CCGAACGAGTCCCCATACCCTCGTTCGGCCAGACGCGCCGTCGCTGTTTGCGTTTGTGCCGTATAATGACCGTTACCTATGACGCGATACAAAAGAAAGGTGTTTGCCCATGCAGGCACAGAAGGCGGAGGGAACCCGCGACCTTATCGGCGCCGAGATGCGCGCCTGGCAAAAGATGCAGCAGATTGCGGCCGGCGTGTTCGAGCCGTTTGGTTTTAAACCCATCGAGACGCCCGCGATCGAGCAGGTGGATGTGTTTGTCCACGGTATCGGCCAGTCGACCGACGTCGTGCGCAAGGAGATGTTCCGCGTGTTCAGCGGTGCCAACCTGGAGCGCGTCTTTACCGAGGGCACCGACACCAAACTCAAGCCCAAGCAGCGCCTGGCACTTCGCCCCGAGGGCACGGCCGGCGTGGTGCGCGCCGTCGTCGAGAACAATCTGGTGCCCCAGGGCTCCACGCCGTTTAAGGCGTACTACGCCGAGGCCATGTTCCGTGGCGAGCGTCCCCAGAAGGGTCGTCTGCGCCAGTTCCACCAGGTGGGCATCGAGTGGCTCGGCGCTCCCGATCCGGCGGCAGACGCCGAGTGCATCATCATGCTCATGGAGTTCTACAAGCGCCTGGGCTTCGATCTTTCCAAGCTTCGTCTGCTCATCAACTCGATGGGTGACGCCCAGTGCCGTCCGGCTTACCGCGAGCAGGTTAAGCAGTTCATCCTCGATCACGCCGACGAGATGTGCGATGAGTGCCGTGAGCGCGCCGAGCTCAACCCGCTGCGTGCCTTCGACTGCAAGAACGACCATTGCCGCGAGATCATGGCCGAGGCCCCGCTGATGGGTGACAACCTGTGCGACGAGTGCCGCGAGCACTACGAGCAGGTCAAGCGCTATCTGGATGCCGCCGGTATCGAGTATGTCGAGGATCCCACCTTGGTGCGCGGCCTGGACTACTACACCCGTACCGTCTTTGAGGTCGAGGCCCCTGGCGCCGGCGTCGGCTCCATCGGCGGCGGCGGCCGCTACGACGACCTGGTTGAGCTCGAGGGCGGCAAGCCTACGGCCGGCGTCGGCTTCGCCGTCGGTTTTGAGCGCGCCCTGCTGGCCTTGCAGGCCTTTGGCAGCGACCTGGGTGCCGATGAGGCCCCGTGTGTTTATGTCGCCAACGCCGGCAAGGAGCTGCGCCAGAACGTCTTTGCCATTACGCAGGAGCTTCGCGCCGCAGGCATCGTGACCGAGGCCGACTATCAGGGCCGTTCGCTCAAGGCCCAGTTTAAGCAGGCCGATAAGGTGGGCGCCAAGCTCATCCTGGTCCTGGGCGGCGACGAGCTTGCCGCCGGCAAGGTCAAGGTGCGCGACATGGAGAGCCATGACGAGGTACTGGTCGATCTGGCCAACGTCGTCGAGGCGGTTCGTGAGCGCCTGTAGCGCATCTTTTTGAGCTGCGGACCCGCTTGAGTGTCCCGTTCATTGCGAGCGATTGTTACGGGGGTGTTTCGCATTTATGCGGAATGCCCCCGTTTGTGTATGCCGTCCACCGAGAAATACGACCATTTAGGGCAAAAACCCTTGCAATGCAGAAAATACTTTTGTGTGGTAAAGCGCAATCAGTGTCGAAAGTATTTCTCAAGCGCCTATAATGAATACCGCATGTTACGTGCATAGAAGGAGGAATGGGAGGAAACGTGGCTGAGAACCTAAGCAACCAGTCTGTACCCGAAGCCGCGGCGCGCGTCGCTGCCGTGGTCAACCGCCTCGTTAACCGAATCGGCTCGAATGCCGAGTCCAGGGAGCGTCTCGCCGAGATCGAGATCCCCGAGGAGCTGCGCGACAATCTGGCGTTGTTCCTACGCCTGGAGCGTCGTGTGCTTAGCGAGTATGATCCCGAGATCGCGGACCTGTTCGACAAAATCCTGTCGGCCGAGATTGTGGCCAATGCCGGCAACCCCGGTACCCGCGCTGCCGACGAGGCCGTCGACGAGCAGGGCGTGCCCACCGCCGACGAGCCCACCGCCGTGGCGTTTCGCGAGGTCGTCGATCTGATTGACAGTCTGCCGCTCGATAAGCAGCAGGTCATCGTTCGCGCCTTTACGAGCTTCTTCCACCTGGCAAACCTGTCGGAGGAGAACTACCGTGTGGCGCAGCTGCGCGAGCGCGAGGCCGGTGCGTCGACCGATACCGAGGTCGATCCCGCCAACGAGCTCACCGTCGCCTATCACCAGCTGGTGAATGAGCTGGGTGTCGAGGGCGCCAATGAGCTGCTCGGCAAGCTTGAGTTCCATCCCGTCTTTACCGCGCATCCCACCGAGGCCCGTCGCAAGGCCGTCGAGGGCAAGATTCGCCGTATCTCCAACCTGCTGGAGGAGCGTCCGCGCCTGGGCGGCTCCGACCTGGTGGAGAACGAGCGCCATATGCTGCAGGAGATCGACGCCCTGGTGCGTACGAGCCCCATCGCGCTCAAGAAGCCCACGCCGGTCGAGGAAGCCGATACCATCATCGACATCTTCGACAACACGCTGTTCGACGTCATCCCCGTCATCTATCGTCGCTTTGACGACTGGATGCTGGGCGACAAGGCCGGTACCGTGCCGCCGCTGTGCCCGGCGTTCTTCCATCCCGGCAGCTGGATTGGTTCCGACCGCGACGGTAACCCCAACGTCACCGCCAAGGTGAGCCGTGAGGTCGCCGCCAAGTACTTCACCCACATGGTGCTCAAGCTCGAGGACAAGTGCCGCCGCATCGGCCGCAACCTCACGCTCGAGGCCACCTACAGCAAGCCGTCTGCCGAGCTCATCAACCTGTGGAACCATCAGGTCGAGATGAGCGCCCAGTACACCGCACGTGCTGAACTGATCTCCGAGCACGAGCCGCATCGCGCCGTCATGCTCGTCATGGCCGACCGTCTGAACGCCACCGTGCGTCGCATCACCGACACCATGTACCACAGCGCCGATGAGTTCCTGGAGGACCTGCGTGTCGTCCAGCGCTCGCTGGCCGCCTGCGGTGCCGTCCGTGCTGCCTACGGCCCGGTCCAGACCATCATCTGGCAGGTCGAGTCCTTCGGCTTCCATATGGTCGAGATGGAGTTCCGTCAGCACTCCGTGGTGCACGCCCGCGCCCTCAAGGATATCCACGAGAACGGTATCCATGGCGACCTGCAGCCCATGACGCGCGAGGTCATCGATACCTTCCGCGCTATCGGCTCCATCCAGAAGCGCTACGGCAAGAAGATGGCGCATCGCTACATCATCTCGTTCACCAAGAGCGCCCAGCATGTGGCCGACGTCTTTGAGCTTGCCCACCTGTCCTTTGCACACGAGGAGGATGTCCCCGAGCTCGACGTGATCCCGCTGTTCGAGCAGCTCGAGGACCTCGAGGGCTGTGTTGACGTGCTCGATCAGATGCTCACGCTGCCCGTGGTGCAAAAGCGCCTTGCCCAGACCAACCGCCGTATGGAGGTCATGCTGGGCTATTCCGACTCCTCCAAGGATGCCGGTCCTACCACGGCCATGCTCGCGCTGCACTCCGCGCAGGAGCGCATCGCCAAGTGGGCCGAGAAGAACGATATCGACCTGGTGCTCATGCACGGTCGCGGCGGTGCCGTGGGCCGTGGCGGCGGCCCGGCCAACAAGGCCGTGCTGGCGCAGCCCAAGGGTTCGGTCAACTGCTTCTTTAAGCTCACCGAGCAGGGCGAAGTCATCTTTGCCCGTTACGGCAACCGCACGCTGGCTCAGCGCCATGTTGAGTCCGTTGCTGCCGCAACGCTTTTGCAGTCGGCCCCGAGTGTCGAGAAGACCAACACCGAGACCACGCAGAAGTTCTGGAATATGGCCGAGAAACTCAACGCAGTAAGCCATGAGCGCTATCTTGACCTGCTGAACACCGAGGACTTTACACCGTGGTTCTCGACCGTGACGCCGCTGACCGAGGTCGGTCTGCTGCCGATCGGCTCGCGTCCCGCCAAGCGCGGCTTGGGTGCCAAGTCGCTTGACGACCTGCGTACCATTCCGTGGATCTTTAGCTGGAGCCAGGCGCGCATCAATCTGGCCGCTTGGTACGGCCTGGGCACCGCCTGCGAGCAGCTGGGCGACCTTGACCAGCTTAAGGCTGCCTACCAGGAGTGGCCGTTCTTCCGCACCTTTATCGACAACATCGAGATGTCGATCGCCAAGACCGACCAGCGCATCGCCAAGATGTATCTGCACCTGGGCGATCGCCAGGATCTGTCCGAGAAGGTCTTTACCGAGATGCAGCTCACCCGTAAGTGGGTCCTTGCCATCGTCGGTGACGAGTGGCCGCTGCAGCGTCGTCGCGTGCTCGGCTGCGCCGTTCGCGTGCGCAACCCCTATGTTGATGCCCTGTCCATCGCCCAGGTCCGCGCCCTTCGCGAGGTGCGTATGAACCAGGACGAGATGGCCGAGGAGAAGAAGGCCGAGTACATGAGCCTGATTCTTTCGACTGTGACCGGCGTCTCGGCAGGACTCCAAAACACGGGGTAATCGATAGCCCTGTAGTCGTCCGGGCCCGCCATTAGTTTACTTTTAGGCACGTCCTCGGACATGCAAGAAGCCCTCGCTGCGCACTTCGTGCGGCGAGGGCTTCTCGCGTCCTGCGGAGTGTGCCTAAAAGTAAACTAATGGCGGGCCCTACGATGTCCGGTCTTCGGCGGATTACTGCTGGGGAAAAGATAGCGCGCTTCGCGCACTTTGATGGGGTTTCGTGCTGCGGAATGCATTCAGAGGGAAACCCATCGGGTCCCTTCGTCCTCGGTCTTCTGGAATTAAAGCTGAGGAGAAGAATGGCGCGCTTCGCGCGTTTTGGATGGGGCCTGTCCCGGCGGCGCGTTTGGCGCTTCGCGCCTCGCGTCTTATCGAATGGGATCGAGATGCATTTGGCGCTTCTCGCCTTACGACTGTAGCGGCCGCGGTTCCCTTTGGGATCGCGGCCGTTTTGTTGTAGGTCAAATATGAACGTTGTGTTAATGAGTCGGTGGACGGTGGTGTTTTTCGGTGAACGGCGTATCCTTCCAACGGTTTGACTAGTGTGTCAGTTGAAAGGAAGAGGGCGCTCGTCAATGTTTGAATGTGAACTGCCGTTTGACCACAAGACGTTGCATCTGGAGCTCGAGGACAAGAACTTCGCGGGTGTGATGGAAGGTCATCAAAACGAGTTTAAGACTACGAAATCGCAGGAAAAACTGGTAGAGGAGTCGCTTGCCAACCCTTATGGCTCACCTTCGCTCGAGGAGCTTTGTGCTGGTAAAAAGAACATCGTCATCATCAGCTCCGACCATACGCGTCCCGTTCCCTCGCGTGTGACGATGCCTATTCTGCTGCATCACATTCATGCCGCTGCGCCCGAGGCTCGTGTGCGTATTTTGGTTGCTACGGGTATGCACCGTCCGTCGACGCACGAGGAGCTCGTCAACAAGTATGGCGAGGACATCGTTGCCAACGAGGAAATCGTTATGCATGTCGCAACCGACGACAGCATGATGAAGAAGATCGGCACCCTGCCTTCTGGTGGCGAGTGCATCATCAACAAGATCGCTGCCGATTGCGACCTGCTTCTTGCCGAGGGCTTCATTGAGCCGCACTTCTTTGCCGGCTTCTCTGGCAGCCGAAAGTCTGTCCTGCCCGGCATCGCCAGCTATAAGACCATCATGTACAACCACAACGGTCAGTTTGTGAACGACTCCCATTCGCGTGCCGGCAACCTGTGCCACAACCACGTGAGCGAGGATATGTTCGCCGCTGCCGAGATGGCTCACCTTGCCTTTGTGCTTAACGTGGTGCTCAACGGCAAGCACGAGATCATTGGCTCCTTTGCCGGTGACATCCACAAGGCACACGAGGCTGGCTGCGAGTTCGTGAAGAGCCTTGCCGGCGTTGAGCCCGTCGAGTGCGAGATTGCCATCACCACCAACGGTGGTTACCCGCTCGACCAGAACATCTACCAGGCCGTGAAGGGCATGTGCGCTGCCGAGGCCACGCTTCCCGAGGGCGGCGTGATCATCGATGTCGCCGGCTGCGCCGACGGTCACGGCGGCGAGGGCTTCTATCACAACATCGCCGACAACGATCCGGCGGAGTTTGAGCGTGCCTGCATCGATCGCCCCAAGGACGAGACTCTGCCCGATCAGTGGACGAGCCAGATTTTTGCTCGCATCCTGGCACATCACCCTGTGATCATGGTTACCGACCTGTGCGACCACCAGATGCTCAAGGATATGCACATGACGCCGGTTAACACCCTCGAGGAGGCGCTCAAGCTCGCCTTTGAGATGAAGGGTGCCGACGCCAAGGTCGCCGTCATCCCCGATGGCCTGGGTGTTGTCGTCGCCCAGCACTAGTGCGCGGCTTAAACGAATCGTTTGTAACCAATAAGAAAGATAAGGTTTTATGCTTACCAAACTCCTCTGCGAATTCGGCGCGACGGCCCTCATGATCGTCTTTGGCGTGGGCGTGCACTGCGATACCGTGCTCAAAGGCACCAAGTATCAGGGCTCTGGCCATATGTTTGCCATCACCACTTGGTCTTTTGGCATCTCGGTCTGCCTGTTTGTCTTTGGCGGCGCCGTGTGCATGAACCCCGCTATGGTGCTTGCCCAGTGCATCGTCGGTCTGGTGCCGTGGGGCAACTGCATCCCCTTCATGCTTGCCGATATGCTCGGCGGCTTTGTGGGTGCTGTGATCGCTTGGTTTATGTATGCCGATGAGTTCAAGGCTTCCGAAGGCGTCGTCGATCCCATTGCTCAGCGCAACATCTTCTCGACCAACCCCACCACCGAGGGTACGAACTATGCCCGCAACTTCTTCTGCGAGGCCATCTGCACCTTTGTGTTCATTAGCGCCATCCTTGCTGCTGCTAGCCGTGCTGGTGAGGACGTTCTGATGCTCGCTATCTGCGTCGGCCTGATCGTTTGGGCCGTTGGCATGGGCATGGGCGGCATCACCGGCTTCGCCATGAACCAGGCACGTGACCTTGGTCCTCGCATGGCCTATCAGTTGCTGCCGATTAAGAACAAGGCTGACAACAACTGGAAGTATGGCCTGCTTGTTCCTGGCATTGCGCCGTTTGTCGGTGCTATTGTGGCCGCGCTGTTTGTGCATGGCTTCTTGGGTATGTTCTAGTCGAAGACAATTGATATAACGTCCGGATCCGGCATAGGTTAACTTTCCGCCGCGTCCTCGGACATGCAAGAAGCTCCCGCTGCGCACTTCGTGCGGCGGGAGCTTCTTGCGTCCTGCGGAATGCGGCGGAAAGTTAACCTATGCCGGACCCTGCGGGAATCCAGTTGGATTGGAACAAGCAACCCAACATATATATCTGAATTTGGATGTGAGGGGCGCTTTGTTTTTGGGTGCCTTTACAAGAAAGTGTGACTTGGGGATGGAATGGGCGCTTTGCTGGAATGGCACTTTGGGGTGGGGTCTTACTTAGGTGAACAGGGGTTGTATGGCCGATAGGTAGTCTTTGGCTACGTTGGATTTGTTGGCTTGGAAGTTGTGCCAGGCCCACCATTGGACCATTCCTACGAAGCTTGAGGCTATGTGATGGAGGAGGAAGCTGCGGTCCATGGTGCCGGCTGGGCCTGTGGGATCGATGGGGACGGTTTCGGCCGCGAGCGACATGATGGTCTTGCGGAGGCTGTCGGCGAAGACGCGTGAGCCGGCGCCGGCTACAAGGGCCCTCACGCCCTGACGGCGTTCCCACAGGTTGCTAAGGATATGCTCGACCTGCACGAATGGGTCGTCGAGCGGTGTGCCATCGTCGTCGAGGGCGTGGGTACAGATGTCGCTCACGAGCTCGGACAGTAGGTCGTCTTTGCTCTTAAAGAGGCCGTAGAATGTCGCGCGGCCTACGTGAGCGCGCGCGATGATGTCGCCGACAGTGATCTTGCCGTAATCTTCCTCGCACAGGAGCTCGGAGAACGCCGCGACGATCGCGGCACGGCTTTTGGCCTTGCGGGCATCCATGGCTATGCGTCTGCGTGAACGAGCAGGCAGCGAAGCGTACCGGAGCAACCCTCGTAGGGGCGCTTACCGGCGCCGTAGCCGACGGCCTCGATGCGGTAGCGGGCCGGCAGGTGCTCGGACGTGCGCAGTGCGGCGACGATGGCGGCGCCCGTGGGCGTCACGAGCTCGCCGGCGACCGGTGCGGGCGTGAGGGCGATATTGCCTGCTTGGCATAGGTTGACGACGGCGGGCACCGGGATGGGCATAAGGCCGTGGGCGCAGTGGATGGTACCGTGACCCTCGGAGAGCGACTCAACCACGATGTCTTCAATGCTCAGGTCGTCGAGGCAGATGGCGACCGAGCAGACATCGACGATGGAGTCGACGGCGCCCACCTCGTGGAACATGACGGTCTCGGGCGTTTTGCCGTGTGCCTTGGCCTCGGCGGCAGCCAGCGCGGTAAAGATGGCGAGAGCGCGGCGCTTGGCACCGCCACTCAGCTGCGAGCCGTCGATGATGGCGGTGACGTCTGTCAAAGAACGGTGGTGATGGTGGTGGGCGTGATGGTGGCCCTCGTGGCCATGACCGTGAGCCTCATGGCCATGCTCGTGGCAGTGTTCGTGCTCGTGCTCGTCATGGTCATGATGGTGGTGCTCATGCATATGCTCGACAGCTGCTTCGTTGCCGTAGAGCCAGGCCATATCGTGATCGTGGTTCTCGAGCTCCTCTGCAAGCTGGACGTCGAAATCGCAGGCGTCGATGCCATGCTTGTTTACGCGCGTCACGGCGATCGTAAAGCCGTCGACCGGCAGCGTGGCGAGCTGTTCGCGCAGGTGCTCCTCGCTGGCGCCCAGGTCGAGCAGAGCCGCGACGGTCATATCGCCGCTGATGCCCGAGGTTCCGTCGATGATAAGCGTGTGCTGGTGGTTGGACATGGAATGCTCCTTAGCGGGCGCAGGGCGTGCCGGCGCTCAGATGATTGATAAGACTTGCCTGATAGGCGGCGCCAAAGCCGTTGTCGATATTGACGACCGAGACGCCGCTGGCGCAGGAGTTGAGCATGGCGAGCAGCGCGGCCACGCCACCAAAGTTCGCGCCGTAGCCCACGCTGGTGGGAACGGCGATGACCGGGCAACTCACCAGGCCGCCGATGACGCTTGCCAGGGCGCCTTCCATGCCGGCGATGGCGATGACCACCTGCGCCTGGGCAAGTTCCTCAGCATGAGCGAGCAGGCGGTGCAAGCCGGCGACACCTACGTCGTAGAGGCGATCGACTTCATTGCCGTAGAACTCGGCCGTCAGTGCCGCCTCTTCGGCGACGGGCAGGTCGCTCGTACCGGCGCAGGCGACGACGATGCGTCCGTTGCCGGTGGGGGAGGGCTTGCCGCCTACGAGGGCGAGCTGTGCGTCCGGGACATATCCCAGGTCGATGCCGTTGCCGAGAAATTCCGAGGTACGGGCGGCCTTTTTGGCGTCCAAGCGCGTGACCAGGATGCGCTCCTGGCCTGCATCGCGCAGCGCTTCGATAATGGCGGCAATCTGCCCGGCGGTTTTACCGGCGCCGTAGATAACCTCGCCGGCTCCCTGGCGTACCCCGCGTGAAAGATCGAGCTGCGCAAAACCCAGATCGGCGGTCGGAGCCGTCTGGATGCGCGTGAGGGCGTCGGCAGGGGTGACTGCCCCGCCGGCAACATCGCTCAGCAATTGCTCAAGATCTCGCTTATCCATATATATGTTCCCTTCGACGGCGCAAAGTCTAGCACTCAAAGGGTATATTTCCGAACACTAAGATAAAATTGTTCGGAAACTATAGGACAGACTGATTCAATTGTTAGACGAATCGGCTAGTCACGCAGGATGATGTCCATGGCGAGCATCAGGTTGCGCTCGTCGATGGCAAACGGGGCGGCCTCGCGCGTCTTGGGCTTGGCGCAAAACGCGATGCCCGTGCCCGCGGCCTGAATCATGGGGATGTCGTTGGCGCCGTCGCCAATAGCGACCGTGTGGGCCATATCGACGCCGCACTCAACTGCCCAATCCAGCATCTGGATAAGCTTGGACTCCTTGGTCACGATGTCTGCCGCCAGTCTTCCGGTGAGCTTGCCGTCTACGACCTCCAGACGGTTGGCCAGGCAAAAGTCGATGCCCGCGGCTTCCACGATCTTATCGGCAACCTCGTGGAAACCGCCGCTTACCACGCCGACCTTCCAGCCCTTGCTGTGCGCCGAGCGCACAAGCTCAAACGCGCCGGGGGTAAACGTCACACGCTCAAAGGTGCGCTCGAACACGTTCTCGTCCAGGCCCGCAAGCAGCCCCACGCGCTCCTCGAGCGCTTGCTTAAAGTCGAGCTCGCCGCGCATGGCGCGCTCGGTAATTTGCGCTACCTGCTCGCCCACGCCTGCCTCCTCACCCAAAAGATCGATGACCTCCTGGTTGATGAGGGTGGAGTCGATATCCATAACGATGAGGCGTGCAGACATGTTGGGCCTTTCCGGGTGCAGTTGTATTGGGGCACATTGTCGCACGCGGCGCGCCTCGGCGACAGTCGCGGTGCGCCAATTGTTTCGTCTCCGTCAAGTCTTTGGGCAGGAGCTACTTTTTCGCGGCACATCGACGCGGGTGCGATAAGATAGAACGCCATGTCCGGCTGCGCGGTTTACGCAGGCCGGGCGAATCTGTACGACGCCGCCCGGAACGACACGGGGCGGCACAGATCCATAAAGGAGGATCACTGGTATGAGCCAGACCCGTCCCATCGACGAGCATTCCATGCACACCCGTACCTGCGGCGAGCTTCGCCGCGAGAACGTGGGCGAAGAGGTCACCCTCACCGGTTGGGTGAGCCGTCGCCGCGACCACGGTGGCCTTATTTTCTGCGACCTTCGCGACCGTGAGGGCATTACGCAACTCACCTTCGACCCCGAGCATTCTGACGGCGATGCCTTTAAGATCGCCGAGACCATGCGTCCCGAGTGGCCCATCAAGATTCACGGCGTCGTGCGCGCCCGTGGCGACGAGACCACCAACACCAAGCTCGCCACCGGCGAGATCGAGGTCCTGACCGACCATGCCGAGGTGCTCAATACGTCCGTCACCCCGCCGTTCCAGATCGAGGATGGCATCGAGACCAGCGAGGACACCCGTCTGCGCTATCGCTATCTGGACCTCCGTCGTCCCGAGATGATGGCCAACCTCAAGCTGCGCTCCGACTTCACCTTTGCCATTCGCGAGGCACTGCACAACCGTGAGTTCATGGAGGTCGAGACGCCCTCACTGTTTAAGTCCACGCCCGAGGGCGCCCGCGACTTCATCGTTCCCAGCCGCATCCAGCCGGGCAACTTCTACGCTCTGCCGCAGTCCCCGCAGCTTCTGAAGCAGCTGCTCATGGTCGGCGGCGTCGAGCGCTACTACCAGGTTGCCAAGTGCTTCCGCGACGAGGACCTGCGTGCCGACCGTCAGCCCGAGTTCACCCAGGTCGATATCGAGATGTCTTTCGTGGACCAGAACGATGTCATGAGCGCGCTCGAAGAGGTCCTGGCCGATGCCTTCGGCCGCATGGGTGTCGAGATGCCCACGCCGCTGCGCCGCATGGATTACTGGGAGGCCATGGACACCTATGGCTCCGACAAGCCCGATACCCGCTATGGCATGCACCTGGTCGACCTGACCGACATCTTTGCCAACTCCAAGTTCAAGGTCTTTGCGACTGCCGCAAACGAGGAGGGCTCTGTCGTCAAGGCCATCAACGCCAAGGGTGCCGGTGCCTGGGCGCGTGCCAAGATCGATAAGCTCGCCGGTGTGGCTTCCACGTTTGGCGCTAAGGGCCTGGCTTGGATCGCCTTCCGCGAGGACGGTTCCATCAACAGCCCCATCGTCAAGTTCTTCTCGGACGAGGAGATGGCCGCTCTGCGCGAGCGCATGGACGTCGAGCCCGGCGACCTCGTGATGTTCGCCGCCGGCCCGCGCCTGCTTTCCGACGAGATCCTGGGCGGCATGCGCTCCCACATGGCCAACGCGCTCGAGATCAAGCGCGAGGGTCACGACTTCCTGTGGGTCGTCAACTTCCCGCTGTTCCACTGGGACGAGGACCGCAAGGCCTATGCAGCCGAGCATCAGCCCTTTACCCTGCCGACCGAGGCTGACATCGCCAAGATCGAGGCTGACCCGCTGGCAGCCGGCTCCTGCACCTACGACTTTGTCATGGACGGCTTTGAGGCCGGTGGCGGCGGTATGCGTATCCACAACGCCGAGATGCAGATGTCCATGCTCAAGCTTCTGGGCTTTACCGAGGAGCGCGCCGAGTCGCAGTTCGGCTTCCTCATGGAGGCGCTCAAGTTTGGTGCGCCCCCGATGGGCGGCTTCGCTCTGGGCCTGGATCGCGTGTGCATGCTGCTCACCGGCTCCGACTCCATCCGCGACGTCATGGCGTTCCCCAAGACGGCCAGCGGCTCCGATCTCATGTCGGGCGCCCCGAGTGCCGTTTCCGGCGCCCAGCTCAAGGACGTCAGCCTGCGCCTGATGTAGGCGAGCGGCTACATATTGCCCGCAACGAGGGAAGGACGTGTGCCTTCCCTCGTTTTTTATACGCCGATGTTGCGAGGGTATGGGTTGACCGGGCATCGCGGAAAGCCCGGCCCAGTTTCCTACAGTGAGTCTCTCTGAACGAGCTGCATGTGCATGACGGTGGTGGTGGGCGCGGCACCGTTAATCATATCGAGCGCAATGCCTGCGGCCTTGCGGCCTTCCTCACAAAGCGGCTGACGAATGGTCGTCAACGCGGGGACGCTGCGAGCTGCGACCTCGTGGTCATCGAAGCCCACGACCGAAACGTCTTTGGGTACGCTAATTCCCGCTTCGTTGAATGCGGCGATAACGCCGGTTGCGATACGGTCCGATCCGCATAGCACGCCGTCGGCATGTATTTCGCGCGCGAGCAGCCGCCGCGTGGCTTGGTAGCCGTCTCCGCTGCTCCATCCGGTATAGATGACATTTTCATCTGGAAGGCTTTCGCCCAAAATTGCACGGTAGCCGCGAAGGCGGTCGACGACGGCGGGGTTATCCTGCGGCCCCAGCACGGCAACGATGTCCTTGCGCCCGCGATCTTTCATAGCGAGCGCCGCAAAGCGTCCGCCCTCTTCGTCGTCGGAGTAGACCGTCGAGAACACATCGCGATAGGGGTGGCCCTCGAGCTGGCCGCACAACACGGTGGGTACGCCCAGCTCACGCAGCACCTCGAGCAGCTCACTGCCCTTGTAGGGCGAGACGTCGATGACGGCGTCAAACGAGCGACGCTCAAAATGCTCGCGTGCGCGATTGCGCTCATGCGAGGAAGATGCCTGCAGGATCACGGGTAGGTAAGACGACTCCGAAAGTTCCTCGGTAATGCCGCTAAAAAACTCACTGTAGGTGGGATCGCTAAACAGCTCGCTCAAAGGCTCGGTAACCAGTACGGCGATAATTTCCGTGCGTCCGACGGCGAGCGCCCGGCCGCGTGCGTTGGGTACAAAATTGACTTCCTTGGCAGCCGCGCGGACGCGCTTTTTAGTTTCCTCGCTAATGCGGGGGGAGTCGTTGAGGGCACGCGATGCCGTGGAGCGCGAAACACCGGCAGCTGCAGCAACCTCGGCAAGCGTCGGTGCGGTGCGAACTGGTTGGGTCATGGTGTCTCCTGGAAAAAGCGGTCGATGTTGTCACTGATACGGGCTGGTGCGGATACAGCTTACTATAGTGCGCCTGAACAGCGTTCATGATATCCGGCCACTGGTGGCATTTCACGTTCAAGCTGCTGTTGAACATGGCTTGCAAGGGTGGGGCATAGATGGGCGCGGCCGTTGTCCGCCGCCTGGGAATGCTGTTTTGCGCTGAGTTTCGATACGCAGGGTGACATAAGTTCCGCGGTTGTACAACCGGTTGCACCGTTAATCCGGCGAAATCGACCGTTCAGCGGACAACCGGTTGCACAGGTTTTTGCATCGCCCATAAGATAAGGACAACCGGTTGCACAAGAATCACTACGATGACGAAGGAGCATCACCATGGACGCCATTAACGATTGGGAAAACCAAGCGCTCACCCACAGGAACCGCCTGGCACCCCATGCGTACTTTATGGGTTATGAGACCGCCGATCTCGCCGCTACGTACAGCCGCGAGCTGTCGCGCGGATTTGTCCAGCTGTCCGGCTCGTGGCAGTTCCGCCTTTTTGAGGGCCCCGCGGCCGTCTCCAACGAGGCACTTTGCACGTACGAGCCCGAGTGGGATCACGTGGAGGTTCCGCACCTGTGGCAGGTAGACGGCTATGGCAACCTTGCCTATACCGACGAGGGTTTTCCGTTCCCAGTGGACCAGCCGTTCGTTCCCTCCGACGACCCCACGGGCGTCTACCAGCGCATCGTCAACCTTCCTGCCGTGCCTACCGGCGCTCGCGAGATCATTCGCTTCGACGGTATCGAGAGCTACGGCGAGCTGTATGTCAACGGCAAGTTTATCGGCATGACCAAGGGTTCGCGCCTGTCCGCCGAGTTTGACGTAACCGACGCGCTCGTCGAGGGCGACAACCTGATTGCGGTCAAGGTTCTGCAGTACAGCGATGGTAGCTACATCGAGGACCAGGACATGTGGTGGGCATCGGGCATCTTCCGCGATGTGTACCTCATGCAGCGTCCCGCCGCGCATCTGGTCGACTTTAGGTTCCGCACGCACCGCGAGGGCGATGCCGCTCTGGTCACGCTCGATACGGTTGCCGAGGGCGCAAGCCGCGTTGTGTATACGCTCAGCGATGGCCAGAATGTGGTCGCTACGGGCGAGTGCGTCGACGGCCATGCCGAGTGCAGCGTTGCCGATGCCCACTTCTGGAACCCCGAGGACCCCTTCCTCTATGACCTTACGCTTGAGGTCTACGACGGCGACGAGGTCAGCGAGTACGTTCCGCATCGCCAAGGCCTTGCCGAGGTGACGGTCGAGGGCAATCATATCTACCTCAACGGCACCTACTTTAAGATGCATGGCGTCAACCGCCATGACCACGACGATCACAAGGGCCGCGCTGTGGGCCTCGATCGCATGCGCCGCGACCTGGAGCTCATGAAGCAGCACAACATCAACGCGGTGCGCACATCCCACTACGCCAACGACCCGCGCTTCTACGAGCTGTGCGATGAGTATGGCATCATGCTGGTCGCCGAGACCGATATGGAGAGCCACGGCTTCGAGAATATCGGCAACATCGCCCTGGTCACCGACGGCCCTGCCTGGGAGCCGGCCTACGTCGACCGTGTTGAGCGCCTGGTGATGCAGGAGCGCAATCACGCCTGCATCATTATGTGGTCGATGGGCAACGAGAGCGGCTATGGCTGCAACATCCGCGCGATGTATGCCAAGGCTCACGAGCTCGACGGTCGTCCGGTCCACTACGAGGAGGACCGCAACGCCGATACCGTCGACGTCATTTCCACCATGTACTCCCGCGTGTCGCAGATGAACGACTTTGGCGAGCATCCGTTCCCTAAGCCGCGCATCAACTGCGAGTACGGCCACTCTATGGGTAATGGTCCCGGAGGCCTGTCCGAGTACCAGGAGGTCTTCGATCGCTGGGATTGCATCCAGGGCCAGTTTATTTGGGAATGGTGCGACCACGGTCTGGCTGCTGTGACCGAGGACGGCGTTGCCTACGACATGTATGGCGGCGACAACGGCGATTACCCCAACAACAGCAACTTCTGCATCGATGGCATGGTGTTCCCTTGGCAGCAGCCGAGCCCGGGCCTTACTGAGTATGGCCAGGTTATCTGCCCGGTTCGCATGGCCTACGATGCCGAGTCGGGCGAGCTGACCGTCACCAACAAGCGTTGGTTCACCACCCTCGAGGATGTTTGCCTGTCGGCCGAGACCCTGGTGGACGGCGACGTGGTCAGCCGCAAGACGCTCATGCCCGGTGCGGTTGCCCCCGGCGAGTCCGTCCAGCTGCCACTGGTGATTCGCGAGGCCGCAGTGGGCGAGACCCTGCTGACCGTGCACGCCTACACAATGGCGGCTCACGCCTGGTGCGAGCCGATGTTCCAGCTGGGTGCAAGCCAGTTTGCCATCGCAAACCATCCGGCGCCGGCCATCGCGGCTCCCATTCGTCCTGAGCTTACGGTCGAGGAGACCGAGCAGGAGATTCGCATTCACTCCCTCAACGGCGAGCTGACCTTCAACAAGGTTAACGGTACCGTGAGCGAGTGGAAGGCATCCGGCCGCGACGTCATCGCCTCCGGTCCCCAGGTTGGTTTTTGGCATCCGCTCGTCGATAACCACGCCCAGGAGTACGACTCCCTGTGGAAGGACAACTTCATCGATGTGATGCAGACGTCTACCCGCAAGGTTTCTTGGAAGCAGGATGGCAACGCGGTCGTCGTTACCGTGAGCCAGCGCATCGCTCCTCCCGTCCGTGCGTTTGGCATGCGCGTCGAGCTTGTCTACACCGTGCTTCCGAGCGGTCGCGTCGACCTCAAGGTTTCCGGCGAGCCCTACGGCGATTACTCGGACATCATCCCGCGCATCGGCATCTCCTTCGAGGTTCCCGGTTGCGATCGTGCCGTTGAGTGGTACGGCCACGGCCCGGGCGAGAACTATCCGGACTCGCTGCGCGCCAACCCGGTCGGTCATTACCGCACTACGGTCGACGACATGTTCACGCCCTACGTTATGCCTCAGGACTGCGCCAACCGCGAGGGCACCCGCTGGGTTGCCCTGCGCTCTAGCCACGGTGACGGCGTGCTGGTGACCCGTCCGGTCGATGCCGCCTCCAACCCGTTCTCGTTCTCGGCATGGCCCTATAGTTGCGAGGCCATCGATAGCGCCAAGCACGTCTACGACCTTGTCAAGGGCGATACGGTCACGGTCAACATCAACGACCAGCTGCTCGGCCTTGGCTCGAACTCTTGGGGTTCCGAGGTGCTCGACTCCTATCGCACCCGTTTTGAGAGCTTCAGCTTTGAGGTGTCCCTGCGACCGCTGACGTCTGCCGATCTGGCTCAGGCGCTGGCACCCATTAAGGAGGCATAAGTCATGCATGTATTTAACTCGCGTGCCGACTTCGACGCCCAGATGAAGTCCGTCAAGAAGTGGATGCGTACCGGACAGGCGCTCGATGGTGTTGCCGACCTGCAGCACGACGTGGCGTACTCCATCGGCGACTCGTTGGTGTACTGGTGGGTCTATGCCCGCGAGGCCGCAACCGCCGATCTGGTCGGTCACCGTCGCTACCATGCCGTGCTCGCCCCGCTCGACGGCGACCTGACCGTCGAGGTTGCCCCCAAGGCAGGCCTCACCTGCACGCGCGCCTACAGCGATATCGATGATCGTGAGCGCTTTGAGGGTACGGGGGAGACCGTGACGATTCCCGCCGGCGGCGTTGCCGTCGTCGAGATCGACGAGGCCTACCGTGTCGTGGACGATGCCGCGGATTCCCGCGTCGTGGTACTGCACGTGACGGTTGAAGGTTATTCCTTCCCCAACAAGTAGTATTCGTCCGTTTGGACGTTTGCTTTGCGCCGTTAAGGGGGATGGCTTTGTTGACTCCCTTTTCCCCATCCCCCCTAGCAGGTGTGCTGTCCACGATTGCGCTTGCAGTCCGGACGGTTTTAGATGAGATATAACGGATGATTGGGAGGGCTTATGAGCTCTGAAAAACGAGGAACGATTGGTTCGTTCGCTCTGCTGGGCATGACGGTCGCCGCCGTGTTCGGTATCAAGAACATCATCAACAACAACGCGGCCATCGGCTTGGCGGCTGCGCCGTCGTTCTTCTTCGCCACACTTTTGTACTTTGTCCCCTATACTCTGGTTACCGCCGAGTTTGTCGGTCTTAATAAGGACTCCGAGTCTGGTGTGTACGCATGGGTTAAGACTTCGATGGGTGGTCGCTGGGCGTTCCTGACGGCATTTAGCTACTGGTTCGTTAACCTGTTCTACTTTGCATCCGTCCTGCCCAACGTCATCATCTACGCGAGCTACGTGTTCCTTGGTGCCAACGCCGAGCTCTCGCAGCTGTGGATCACCATTATCGAGATCGTCGTCTTTGCTATCGCCACGTGGGTTTCGACCAAGGGCGCTAAGTGGATCGGCTCCATTTCCTCCTTCGGCTCGACCGCGGCTCTCGGCCTGACCGCTGTGTTCATCTTGCTGTCCCTGGCTGCTGCCTTTGGCGGCGTCGAGTTCGCTACGGCTCCTACCCCCGCTAACATGGCTCCCGACATGAGCAACTTCGCAACTATGTGGGGCTTCTTCGGTACGCTTGCCTGGATCATCCAGGGCGTTGGCGGCGCTGAGTCTGTCGGCGTGTTCCTTAACGACCTTAAGGGCGGCGTCAAGGCCTTCGTGCGCACCGTCGTTATCGCCGGCCTGACCATCGGCCTTCTGTACGCAGGCGCTTCGCTGCTGGTCAACCTGTTCATTCCCGAGGGCGGCGTTGCCATCTCCACCGGTATCTTCGACGTATTCGGCGCTGTCTTTGCCCACTTTGGCATTCCCATGGAAGTGTCCACGCGCGTCATTGGCCTGATCCTTCTCGCTGCCACGCTGGGCTCCCTCATGATGTGGACCTCTGCTCCCATCAAGGTCTTCTTCACCGAGATCCCCAAGGGCGTCTTTGGTAGCAAGATCGTCGAGCTCAACGAGCACGGCATTCCCGCCCGCGCCGCTTGGCTGCAGTTCGCCATCGTCGTCCCCATCCTGATCATCCCGGCCTTGGGCTCTGGTAACCTCGACGACCTGCTCATGATCGTCACCAACATGACGGCCGCCACTGCTCTGCTCCCGCCGCTGCTGATCCTGCTTGCCTACTTTATGCTGCGCAAGAACTTCGACGCCGCTCCCCGTGACTTCCGCATGGGCTCGCGCAGCTTTGGTCTGGTCGTTGCCGCATTCCTGCTTGTGGTCTTCTGCTTTGTGCTTGTCTGCGGCACCATCCCGCTCGATCAGCCGCTGTGGCTGACGCTGGTCTACAACGTTGGCGGTGTGGTTGTCTTCCTGGGCCTTGCCGTGATGTGGTACAACCGCTATATCAACCGTCTGCGCGAGACCGATCCCGAGGCCGCCGAGAGCGAGCTGCGCCCCTCCGTCCTCGACATGATGGAGTAGCGGCTAGGATTAATCTACGGCTGTGGAATAAATCGATTCCCTTTCCTAAGGAGGGGCCTTACGAGGCCCCTCCCTTTGTGTTTTGGGGCATGGTTTTGGACCCCGTGGTCAAAAAATGCCAAATATGAGTACTGTTGCAAAAGAGGTGTCATATTTTTCGGCCTGTTCTGAGCAAAAACGGGCTTAAAATCAATTTATATAACCCCCCTTAAAGGGCGTTTGACGGCTTTCAACCTCTTCGAATCCCTCAAAGGAGGCAATTTGCTCTCGATTTTGCTGCTACTAAATTGGTGACAGTACTCATATTTGCCACTTTTTGCCCACGAGGTGTTCAGAGGAGCTCTCGACAAGCATCTAACGCTACAATAACTACCACGTGTCTGGGTTTGCCAGCCGAATGAGCGATACCGCGGGAGGGGACATGGTCGAGTTTACAAAGACGATTAAAGATCCGTTGGGACTGCATGCCCGCCCGGTCGCGCTACTCTACGACATCATCGCCAAGCATCGTAGCGACGTGTCGGTCAGCATCGGCGACCGCCATACCGATGGCCGTGACGTGATGGGCCTCATGGCGCTTTACGGCGAATGTGGCGAGGACATCGTCTTTCGCGTTTCAGGCGTAGACGAGGCCTCGTGCGTCACGTCGATCAGAAACCTCTCGCTCTAAACGCAACAAGGGACTGCGGACAGTCCCTTTGTCACATCTCTAGGAGGCGCTCTTTGCGGTGCCTCTTTTGTTTCGTATAGGAAACTTTTTCGAAAACTGAATAGAGACCCTTTCAAAAAAGTTAACCACATGTTAGTTTACTAAAGCGAACATAGACGTGGTTAACTTTTACCGCGTCGATGTTGAGGACGAACCGACGTTAGGAGCTCACTCATGTCTTGCGGACCGCAGATGCCGGCCATGCCGCTTTCGATGGTAAAGGCGGGCGAAACCGTGCGCGTGTCTCGGGTAAAGGGCAATGAGGACATGAAGCACCACCTCAAGGACCTTGGCTTTGTCGAGGGCAGCGAGATTCACGTGGTGAGCTCGAGTGGTGCCAATATCATCGTCACCGTGCTGGGCGCACGTTTTGGCATCGATTCCAAGGTTGCCATGCACATCATGACCGTCGGTTAGTCCGCAGCATTTCATTAAAACCGAAAGGGGGACAAGAGGATGAAGACGTTGGGTGACGTTAAGGTAGGCGAGAGCTCTACCATCGTCAAGCTTCACGGTGAGGGCGCGCTGCGCCGCCACCTTATGGACCTGGGGCTCATCAAGGGCACTTCGTTCAAGGTCGTAAAGGTTGCGCCGCTCGGTGATCCGGTCGAGATCAACGTGCGCGGCTACGAGCTTTCCATCCGCAAGGAGGAAGCGGCCGTCGTCGAGGTTCAGTAAGGGCTCGCGGCGTGTATTTCTGCATATAAAGTTAGGTTTTTCTAACTTAATGCAGCATCTTTGAAGCACATTATCCAACCTGCGCGGAGATGACAGCGCGGGCACACAAGGAAGAAGGATTGAATGGCGGATTCTCAGATCCATGTCGCGCTTGCGGGTAACCCCAACTGCGGCAAGACCACGCTTTTCAACCTGATCACCGGCGCCAACGGCTACGTTGGCAACTGGCCCGGCGTCACGGTTGAGAAAAAGGAAGCCAAGCTCCTAAGCGACAAGAACGTTACCATCACGGACCTCCCTGGCATCTACTCGCTTTCCCCCTACAGCCCCGAGGAGCAATGCTCGCGCGATTACCTCATGAGCGGCGAGCCCGATGTCGTCGTCCAGGTCGTCGACGCCACCAACCTCGAGCGCAACCTGTATCTGGCACTTCAGGTCATTGAGACCGGTCTGCCCGTGGTCGTCGCCCTCAACATGGCCGACTTGGTCGAGAAGAACGGCGATAAGATCGACACGGACAAGCTCTCCAAGAAGCTCGGTTGCCCGGTCGTGATGATCTCGGCCCTCAAGAACAAGGGCATCAAGGAACTGTTCGAGCAGGTCAAGAAGTCCGCTGCTTCCAAGGGCCAGGTGCCGGAGCACAAGTTCGATTCCTCCATCGAGGACGTTCTGGACCACATCGAGAATAACCTGCCTGCGAGCGTTTCCGCCAGCAAGCGTCGCTACTACGCCGTCAAGCTGTTCGAGCGCGATACGGATGCCTGCAAACTCATCAACCTCACCAAGGAGAAGGCGGCTCGTGTGGAGCAGCTGGTCGCCCAGTGCGAGCAGGATTGCGATGACGATGCCGAGTCCATCATCACCGGTGAGCGCTATGGTGTGATCGCGCACATCGTCGATGAGTGCCTCACCAAGGCTCCGGCCAAGATGAGCACTTCCGAGAAGATCGACCGTGTGGTTACCAACCGCATTCTGGGCCTGCCGATCTTCGTAGTCATTATGTTCTGCGTGTACTACATCGCCGTTTCCACCCTGGGCGGTACGGTGACCGACTTCACCAACGACCAGCTCTTTGGCACCGACGGTTGGTACGTGCTCGGTCAGGGCCGCGACGCCTACGATGCGGCCGTCGAGGCCGTGGGCGAGGACGCTGCCGATTCGATCGACCCGGCACAGTACGGCCCGTATGTTCCGGGTATTACCACCATGGTGCACGATGCCCTCGTGGCGGGCGGCACCGAGGACGGTGGCCTGGTCGATTCGCTGGTCTGCGACGGTATCGTCGGCGGCCTGGGCGCCATCTTCGGCTTCGTGCCGCAGATGTTCCTGCTCTTTGTGATGTTGTCCTTCCTGGAGGATTGCGGCTATATGGCCCGCGTCGCCTTCATCATGGACCGCGTGTTCCGCCGCTTTGGCCTGTCCGGTAAGTCCTTTATCCCCATGCTCGTGTCCTCGGGCTGCGGCGTCCCCGGCGTCATGGCCACCAAGACCATCGAGAACGAGAAGGACCGCCGCATGACGGTCATGACCACCACGTTCATTCCCTGTGGCGCCAAGCTGCCGATCATTGCCCTGCTCATGGGTTCCATCATCGGCGATTCTTCCACCACCGCCGCGTGGATCAGCCCGCTCTTCTACTTCCTGGGCGTCTTTGCCGTCATCGCTTCGGGCCTCATGCTCAAGAAGACCAAGCTCTTCGCCGGCCGCCCGACGCCGTTTGTTATGGAGCTTCCTGCCTACCACTTCCCGGCGATCCGCTCTTGGGCGCTGCACGTGTGGGAGCGCTGCTTCGCCTTTATCAAGAAGGCCGGCACGGTCATCTTTGCGTCCGCCGTCGTCGTTTGGTTCCTCTCCAACTTTGGTAGCTACAACGGCGCCTTTGGCTACCTGCCTTCCATGGAGGGCATCCCCGAGGAGTTCATGGATTACTCCGTGCTTGCCATGTTCGGCAACCTGGTCGCTTGGATCTTCGCCCCGCTCGGCTTTAGCACCTGGCAGGCCACCGCACTGACCGTCTCTGGCCTCGTCGCCAAGGAGAACGTTGTCGCCACCGCCGGCTCGCTGCTCTCCGTTGCCGACGCCGCCGAGACTGACCCGAGCCTGTGGACCGCGTTTGCCGGCATGTTCCCGACTATGGGCGCCTGCGTTGCCTTCGGTGCCTTCAACCTGCTGTGCGCCCCCTGCTTCGCCGCCATGGGCACTATCCGCAACCAGATGAACTCCGGTAAGTGGACCGCGATTGCCATCGGCTACGAGTGTGCCTTTGCTTGGGTCATCGGCCTGTTCATCAACCAGTTCTATAACCTGCTTGTTCTTGGGCAGTTTGGTATCTGGACGGTTGTGGCCATCGTGCTGCTGGCTGCGATGCTCTTCCAGATCTTCCGTCCCATGCCCAAGCATGCATGGACCGACGAGGACGAGACCAACACCGCTTCTGCCACGGTTTCCGCCTAAGTCCGAATAAGGATTAGCCCCTTTTCACGAGCCCGGGTGTCCCAGCGACACTCGGGCTTTTTGGTGCAATGGGGGACAGATTGCTTTGCTCCAGAAGTTAAGATGTGACGTTTCTGCAGATAAAACCGACCAAAATAAACCTGTCCCTTTTTGGCAGGTGGAGAATGGGGTAAAGTAAGTGGTGGTTAACTAGAGGAGGCTTTCTATGGCACCTATCGATATTGTTGTGCTGGCCGTTATCGCCATTGCGTTTGTCGCCGTGTGCGTGCGCATTTATCGCAAGGGCACCTGCGCCGACTGCGCTCAAGGTGGCGTTTGCACGGGACATTGCTCCAACAAAAAGACCTGCGCCGCACTTAAAGGCGTGGACAAAATCGCCGAAGACTTGGGTCGCGGTATTCATTAGCCGACTGGCGTTTGAGCATATATGACTGCGGATACGGCAGTTGCTGATACGATAAGTACGTTAGCAACTGCCGCCGAGCGGCTCAAACGAAAGGAACCTTGTATGGAGTCCTCTGCCTACCCGATGCTCTTTAGCCCGATCAAGGTCGGTACGACCGAGGTCAAGAACCGCGTCTTTATGCCGCCGGTGTCTACCAACCTGGCCGATCATGGCTATGTGACCGAAGACCTGGTCGACCACTACCGTGCCCGCGCCAAGGGCGGCGTGGGCCTGATCATCACCGAGGTCGTGACGGTTGAGCCCACCTATACCTATCTGCCGGGTGACATGTGCTGCTACGACGACACGTTTATCCCCGGTTGGGAAAAGCTCGCCGCGGCCGTCCACGAGTACGACTGCAAGATCATGCCGCAGCTCTTCCACCCCGCCTACATGGCCTTTAACATTCCGGGCACGCCGCGCCTGATCGCTCCGTCCTTTGTGGGCCCGTCCTATGCCCGTGAGGCGCCGCGCCCCATCACGGTCGATGAGATCCACGAGCTCACGCATCAGTTTGGCGACGCTGCCGTGCGTATGCAGAAGGCCGGCGTCGACGGCGTTGAGGTCCATGCGGCACACGCCCATGGCATGCTCGGCGGCTTTTTGACCCCGCTCTATAACAAGCGTACCGACGAGTATGGTGGCTCGCTCGACGCCCGCATGCGCTTCTTGCTCGAGGTCATCGCCGAGATTCGCGAGCGTTGCGGCAAGGACTTCATCATCGACGTCCGTATCTCGGGCGACGAGTACACCGATGGCGGCCTGACCCTCAACGACATGATCTACGTCTCGCGTCGCCTGGAGAAGGCCGGCGTCGACATGATTCACGTGTCGGGCGGTACCACCATCAAGCGCGGCTCTGCAATTCCCGCCGCTGGTACACAGCAGGCTTCGCACGCCGCTTGTTCGCGCGAGATCAAAAAGCATGTGAACATTCCCGTTGCCACGGTCGGCCGCATCAACGAGGCATGGATTGCCGAGGAGCTGATCGAGGACGGCGCTGCCGACATCTGCATGATGGGCCGCGCCAATCTGTGCGATGCCGAGTTCTGCAACAAGGCGGCTGCCGGCAACGCCGACGAGATTCGTCCCTGCATCGGCTGCCTGCGCTGCCTGAACGGCATCATGTTCGGCAAGCGCATCTCCTGCACCGTCAACCCGGACGTGGAGCGCGACGAGGCCGGCTACGAGCCTGCCGCCGAGGCCAAGAACGTGCTCGTCGTGGGCGCCGGCCCCGCGGGTATGGAGGCGGCCTACATTGCCGCCAAGCGCGGCCACAACGTGGTGCTCGTGGACAAGCAGGATGAGCCGGGCGGCGAAATGCGCATCGCAGCCGTTCCGCCGGCAAAGCAGGAACTCACCCGCGTGATCAAGTATCAGTACCGTCGCCTGGCCGAGGCCGGCGTCACGTGCGTCTTTGGTACCGAGCTTTCGGCCGAGGACATTCAGCGCGATTACGCGGGCTACGAGGTTGTCCTGGCTTATGGCGCCGAGCCCATCGCTCCGGCCTTTATGCAGGGCTTTAAGCAGGTTATGACGGCTGACGACCTGCTGGGCGGCAAGGCCTTCCCGGGCAAGAAGATCGTCATCGTGGGCGGCGGCACCGTCGGCTGCGAGACGGCCGATTACCTGGCCCCGTTGGTCAACGACCTGTCGCCGGCCAATCGCGATGTCACCGTCATTGAGATGACCAAGACGCTCGCCGCCAACGAGGGCGGTGCCGGTCGCGCGGTGCTCATCACGCGCATGCTCTCCAAGGGCGTTCACGTGCTGACCGAGGCCAAGGTGACCGAGATTACCGAGGACACCATCAGTTACGAAAAGGATGGCCAGATCCACACCATCGCCGATGCCGATACGCTGGTGCTTGCCATGGGCTACCGCCCCAATACCAAGCTTGCCGATGACCTTGCCGCTGCCGGCGTTGTCACCCACGTGCTGGGCGATGCCCAGAAGTGCGGTAACATCCGCGACGCCATCGGCGATGGCTACAAGGTCGCCTGCGAGCTCTAATCAATCCCCTGGCGCATGAGGGGGGCGTCTCTGCGCCATCCGATAGCAAAACAGCGGTGGTGTCCCGGGTTTCGGGATGCCGCCGCTTGTTCTTGTGATCCTGGCGACGTGAGCGCGCCCTATTTCACCGCAACTGAGGGAATGGGGGATGCGATAGTATTACGTGGTGATATTCGACAAACCGTGAGCTTCATTCGAGGGCTTTATGGAACAGCACCAGCATTATCAGAGCCTGCAAGATCAGGCATACAACGCATTGCGCTCCAAGATCATCTATGCCGAGCTCAAGCCCGGCACGCGCCTTTCGGCGATTGGTCTGGAAAAGGAGACGGGAATCGGGCGCACGCCCATTCGCGAGTCCTTTGTGCGCTTGCGTGAGCAGGAGCTGGTGGAAACGCGTCCCAAAAGCGGCACTTATGTCTCAAAAATCAGCATGGAGCGCGCCGAGAACGCCTGTTTCTTGCGTGAGAAACTCGAGAGAAGCGTGCTCATTAAATGCTGCTCTGCCGCCACGCCCGAGCAAAAGCAGCGGCTCGAGCAGATTCTTGCCGAGTCCGAGTCGCTTGACCATCGCGAAACGCGTTGCTTTTTCGATCTGGACAACCTGTTCCATGAGACGTGTTTTGAGATTGCCGGCCGCCACATGTTGTGGGATTGGATGAGGAGCGTCAATACGCATTTCGAGCGCTACAACTGGTTGCGTATGGTGTCGCAGGATCTGGATTGGGAGCCGATTCGTCGGCAGCATCGCCGGATTCTCGAGGCCATTAAGAAGGGCGATACCGACGCGGCGAGCTATTTGGCAGAGACGCACTTGCATCTGATGCCCGAGGAGCAGGGCCCGGTTATCGCCTTGCATCCCGACTATTTTGAGCTGCCTAAAGACTCGGCCATCTAACTCGCGCCCTTTATTAGCTGCGGTGAAATTAAGATCGTTCTGCGGCTCTGGTGGCGTAGGCAGTTCGTATAAATGCCTAAAATGGCTCAGGTTGCCGACAATTGGGAAACGGGGTGCGCTATGGCGCAGATGAGAATCAAAGACATTGCCGCCGAGGCGGGCGTGAGCCCGGCCACGGTTTCGCGCTATCTCAATAACCGCCCCGGGCAGATGACCGAGGAAACCCGCGCTCGCATCGCGGCGGTTATCGAGCGCAACGGCTATCGCCCACGTGCCGCCGCACGCAATCTGCGCAGCTCGCGCACTAACCTCATTGGCGTGATCTTGGCAGACATCGCCAACCCGTTCTCCAGCGCCATGCTCGAAGGGCTTTCCGCCAGCGCCGCCGCGCGCGGCAGCTCGCTCATGACGGCCATTAGCGGCAACGACCCCGCCAAGGAGGCAGAGTCGCTCACCAGACTTATCGATGCCGGCGTGGACGGCCTGATCGTCAACACCTGTGGTGGCAACGACAAGGCGATCGCCGCGGCCGCGGGGCGCCTGCCTGTCGTTCTGCTCGACCGCGATGTTGCCAATGGCGGCATCGATCTGGTGACCTCTAACAACCGCGAGTTGGTCGCCGGCCTGGTAGACGCCTTGGTCGCCGCGGGCAGCGAGCACCTGTGCCTGCTCACCGAGGCAAGCGACGACAGCCCCGTGCGTCGCGAGCGCGCCGAGGCCTTTGCCGACGAGCTCTCGCGTCGCGGCCTGACCGGCGAGGTCGTCACCCTGGCCGACGGTGGCGCCGCGGGTGTCGGCCGCCTGGACGAGGCCATCCGCGACTATGCGGGCAAAAAGCTCGGCCTTATCGCCGTCAACGGCCTGGTCTTTCTGCGTCTGACCGAGGCGTTGGCGCAGCTGGGCCCCTCGCTGCCGGCGGGTCTCAAGATTGCGACGTTTGACGATTACCCCTGGAATCATGTGCTCTTTGGCGGCGTGACCACGGCCGCGCAGGACACCCTCACCATCGCCGAGCGCGTGGTCGAGCGTCTGTCTGAGCGCATCGATGTGGTCACCACCACGGTGGGCGATGCCGCAAAGCTCGCCCCCAAGCGCATCGAGATTCCCGGTCACATCGAACACCGCGCTTCGACCTCGCGCTAACCATTCGTTCGTGCTTGGCACCCGCCTGTTCGCGCACGTTTTTTGAGCGCTTGATACGCTTTAACCCTGCGGAAACATTTTTCTGCGATAGTATCTGCGGTATAGACCAGTCGAAACCCGCCCGAAAGAAAGGGGAGCGACATGAACCAGCAGAACATCGATTACGTACTCCGCTCCGTAGAGCAGCGTGACATCCGCTTTGTGCGTCTGTGGTTTGTCGACATTCTCGGCCGCCTCAAAAACTTTGCCATTAGCCCCGAGGACCTCGAGGTCGCATTTGAGGAGGGCATTGGCTTTGACGGCTCGGCCATCGAGGGTTTTGCCACGCCCGAGGAAGCCGATATGCTGGCGTTTCCCGATGCTTCGACCTTCCAGATTTTGCCGTGGCGTCCGAGCCACAACGGCGTCGCCCGTGTGTTCTGCGACGTGTGCACTCCCGATCGCAAGCCCTTCGCCGGCGATCCGCGCGATGCGTTGCGTCGCATGTTCCGCAAGGCAGAGAAAGCCGGCTATCTGCTCAACGTGGGCGCCGAGCTGGAGTATTACTACTTCCCCGACGAGCACACGCCCGAGCCTCTCGACAACGTGGGCTACTTCGATCTTTCGGTGAGCGATGCCGCTCGCGATCTGCGCCGCAACACGGTCCTTACGCTCGAGAAGATGTCCGTGCCCGTGGAGTACACCTTCCATGCCGCCGGTCGCTCGCAGCACGGCATGAGCCTGCGCCATGCCGAGGCCCTGAGCATGTCCGACGCCATTACCACGGCCAAACTCATCATTAAGCAGCAGGCTTACGAGAGCGGCTGCCACGCCTCCTTTATGCCCAAGCCGTTGGCGGGCGAGGACGGCAGCGCCATGTTTTTGCATCAGTCGCTGTTCGACCACGACGGCAACAATGTCTTTTGGGGCGAGGCCGACGAGAAGTACCACCTCTCCGATATTGCCAAGCATTACATGGCCGGCATCCTGGCGCACGCGCGCGAGATCAGCGCCATCACCAACCCCACCGTCAACTCGTACAAGCGCATCACCACGGGCGGCGACTCCGTGCCGCAGTACGCCACGTGGGGCTTGCGCAACCGCGCAAGCATGGTTCGCATCCCGGTCTACAAGCCCGGCAAGCAGCTGTCCACGCGCATCGAGCTTCGTAGCCCCGATCCCATGGCCAACCCGTATCTGGTCAACGCCGTCACGCTGGCGGCTGGTCTCGACGGCATTGAGCGCAAGCTGGAGCTCCCGCCCGAGGCCACGGCCGAGACGCTCAAGCTCAACGACCGCCAGATGCTCGAGGCCGGTTATACGCCGCTGCCGCGCTCGCTTAAAGAGGCACTCGACGTCTTTGAGGACTCGCAGTTTATGAAGGATGCCCTCGGCGAGCACATCCATAGCTTCTTCCTCAAAAAGAAGCGCGACGAGTGGCATAAGTTCGAATCCACGATCACCGAATGGGAGATCAAGCACTACCTGGCGAACTCCTAATCGCGCTGGCTTGTCCCAGTACGATTGAGCTCATTTTTATGGAGGCCGATATGTCCGAAAAGAGTGCCCTGTTCATGGCGCGCACGACGCGCTTCCACGAGTTTGCCCGCAGCTTGACGACCACCCTGGGTGTCGAGGTGAGCCTGGCCACCCCCGATTCGCCGACTGCGGCGCACGACTTTGACCTGCTGATCCTCGATTCTGATGGCATCCGCAGCGACCGCATCGATCAGATTGCCAAGTGGCTTGACGACCGCGGTGGCGTTCCCATGTTGGTGATCGTCGACGACGAGGCGCTCGGCACCCTGCGCCTGCCCAATCACGCGCATGCCGACTTTGTATGCCCCACGGCGACGCCCAACGAGCTCAAGGCTCGTGCGCAGCGCCTGATGGGCGAGGAGGAGACCGTCACCGCCGACGATGTACTCAACATCGACAACCTCGAGATCAACCTGGCTACCTACCAGGTGACGCTCGATAACGAGCCCATCGACCTGACGCTGATGGAGTACTCGCTGCTGAGCTTTTTGGCCACGCACCCCAACCGCGCCTACAGCCGCGAGGTGCTGCTGCACCGCGTGTGGGGCTTTGAGTACTGCGGCGGTACGCGTACCGTCGACGTGCATATCCGACGCATCCGCTCCAAGGTGGGCCCGCAGATCGCGGCACACATCACCACCGTCCGCGGCGTGGGCTATCTGTTTAAGGACTAGATTTCCACCACAAAGGGGACAGGCGCCTTTGTGGTGGCTTTGCCACAGGTGGGGGTCCCTTTCGGGTCTGCAACAGAACTTAAACCTTCCTAAAAGATTTCGTTCTCATACACGTTCGCCCACATATTGGGGTACAACTCAACGTGAACAATGATGGCCCGCCACATGTTTGGCGGGCCTTTGGTTATTTGACGAAAGGATTGCAGCATGAACGAGAACGATCCCCAGCGTCCCCAGGATGCGGGCAACGCCGGCGAGACTCAGCAGCAGCCGCGCGTACAGGTGGAGTCGACGCCTGCCGACGGCAACAACATTCCCTACGTGCAGGCCTACGACACGCAGACCGGCAAGCCGCTGGGCGGCCAGCAGGTTGTAAACAAGCACACGGTGGTCAAGACCAAGACCAAAAAGCTGCCGATCTTTATTACGGCGCTTGCCGGTTGTGCCTGCGGAGCCTTGCTGGTCATCGCACTCATTATGAGTGGCACGCTCGATATTGGTGGCGGTAAGAATGCCGTGACGGCGGGTGCTTCGGGTTCATCGACGCAAAAGATCACCATCGACTCCGAGGACACCACGCTGGCCGAGGCCGTCTCTGCTAAGGCCCTGCCCTCCGTCGTTTCCATCGCCGCCACTTCGAGCGGTAGCCAGAATGGCTCGCTTTCGCAGTCTGCCGACGAGTCGGATAGCTCGGGCAGCGTCGGTTCGGGCGTGGTGCTCGATACCGAGGGCCACATCCTCACCAACAACCACGTGGTCGATGGTTACGACCAGTACGTGGTGACCATGGACGACGGCACCACCTATGAGGCCGAGTTCGTGGGCAACGATGCCTCGAGCGACCTCGCCGTCATCAAGCTCAAGGATGCCGATGCCTCCAAGCTCACCCCGATCGAGATCGGCGACTCCTCCAAGCTCAACGTGGGCGAGTGGGTCATGGCTATCGGTTCGCCGTTTGGCAACGAGCAGTCTGTCTCCACGGGTATCGTGTCGGCGCTGTATCGCTCCACGGCCATGAGCTCTACCAGCGGCAATACCATCTATGCCAACATGATTCAGACCGACGCCGCTATCAACCCGGGCAACTCCGGCGGCGCGCTCGTCAACGACAATGGTGAGCTTGTGGGTATCAACTCGCTCATCGAGAGCTATTCGGGCTCCAGCTCGGGTGTGGGCTTTGCCATTCCGGTCAACTATGCCAAGAACATTGCCGACCAGATCATCGACGGCAAGACGCCGGTGCATCCGTACATGGGCGCTACGCTTTCGAGCGTCAACGCGCTCAACGCCCGCACCAACAAGCTGAGCACCGATAGCGGCGCGTATGTGGCGAGCGTCGTTGAGGATGGTCCTGCTGCCAAGGCCGGCATTCAGGAGGGCGATGTCATCACCAAGCTGGGCGACGATGAGATCACGAGCGCCGATGGCCTGATCATCGCACTGCGCAGCCACGAGGTGGGCGAGAAGGTCGAGATCACGCTCATGCGCGGCAAGGACGAGAAGAAGGTCACCGTCGAGCTTGGCTCCGACGAGGAGCTGCAGAACCAGCAGCAGGACGACAGCGCGACTGACACCGGCAACGGCGGTATTACCGACGAGCAGCTGCGCCAGTATCTGGAGGAGCTGCTAGGCCAGCAGGACCAGGGCCAGGGCTACGGTCAGGGTTACTAACGAGCCACTCCACACATATCGAAGCCAGAGGGGGGCTGTCCCGCCAACGCGGGGCAGCCCCCCTCTTTTCGCGATGATCCCTTGGGGGCGGAGGAAAACGGATCACTTGTGGCTGGCAAGAGGCTTGGTTCGGAATGGCCTGGACAGTTAGTTCAGATACGTATAAATCTGGGGCAGCTTGGGATGCGTTTTGAGCAATTTTTGATTGGGATGGGGCTTGAATGGGTGTTTGGGAGGGAGAACGGGACGTTTACATGGTCTCAGGGAGCCCAAATTAGTTGAAACAGGGGTGTTCGTGCCTGATCAAGCTTTAGGATTTATACGTATCTGAACTAACTGTCCACCCCAGTCTGGCGGCTGCCGATTCGGTGCGGTTCGAGACCGCTATTCGGCCTCATTGCGACCGGTGGTACTCTAGTATCCGTTTGAAATCGAGCGAAGGAGTGCCGCTATGGAGCAATCGAGCCTGTTTGGTGACGGCGTGGACATCGATACCGAAACGCCCACGACCGCGGAAGCCACCGCACCGACCGATGTCCGTGCCCAGGCGGCAACACGCGCGGCCGAGCTGCGCCACGAGCTCGACTACCATGCCTATCGCTACTACATGCTCGATGCGCCCGAGATCACGGACGCCGCCTTTGACAAAATGCTCGTTGAGCTGCAGGAGATCGAGGTGGCCTATCCTGACCTGGTGACGCCCGACAGCTATACCCAGCGCGTGGGCGGCTACGTGAGCGAGCAGTTTACGCCGGTAACGCACATGGCGCGCATGTATTCCATGGACGATGCCATGGATCTGGACGAGCTCGACGCATGGCTCCAACGCACCGAGGATGCGCTCGGTGCCGGCAGCGTCACCTATACTTGCGAGCTTAAGATCGACGGTCTGGGCGTGGCGCTTACCTATCAAAACGGCACCTTTGTGCGCGCGGCCACACGTGGCGATGGCACCACGGGCGAGGACGTATCGCTCAACGTCCGTACCATCAAGGATGTGCCCATGCACCTGTCCGAGCCGGCGCTCGCCCACATGGGCGCCGACCGCGAGCGCACCATTGAGGTACGCGGCGAGGTCTATATGCCCAAAGGCAGCTTTGTACGTCTGAATGAAGAGGCCGATGCCGAGGGCCGCGACCCCTTCGCCAACCCGCGCAACGCCGCTGCAGGATCCTTGCGCCAAAAAGACCCCAAGGTCACGGCGCGTCGCGACTTGGCCACCTTTATCTATGCCATTGCCGATACCGACCCGTTGCACGTCCACAGCCAGCGCGAATTTCTCGACTGGCTGCGCAACGCCGGCTTTAGCGTCAACCCCAACGTGGCTCGTTGCGCCGCGCCGGCCGAGGTCCACGAGTTCTGTGCCCAGGCGCTCGAGCACCGCGGCGACCTGGACTACGACATCGACGGCGTGGTCGTAAAGGTTGACAGCTTCCAGCAGCAGCTCGACCTAGGTTTTACCGCCCGCGCACCGCGCTGGGCCATCGCCTTTAAGTTCCCGCCCGAGGAAAAGCAGACCGTCCTGCGCGAGATTCGCATCCAGGTGGGCCGCACCGGCGTGCTCACGCCGGTCGCCGAGTTCGACCCGGTGACGGTTGCCGGCTCCACCATCGCGCGCGCCACGCTGCACAACATCGACGAGATTCGCCGCAAAAACGTGCGCGAGGGCGACACCATCATCGTGCACAAGGCGGGTGACGTGATCCCCGAGGTCGTGGGGCCGGTGCTCGACAAACGCCCGGCCGATTCGGTCGACTGGCACATGCCAGAGGTCTGTCCCGTGTGCGGCAGCCCCGTGGTCCACGAGGATGGCGAGGTGGCATATCGCTGCGTGTCCATCGACTGCCCGGCGCAGCTCAAGGAGCGCCTGCTCCACTGGGTGAGCCGCGGCTGCATGGACGTGGACGGCCTGGGCGACGAGATCGTCGACAAGATGATCGCTGCTGGCCTGATCCACGATGTCGCCGACTTCTACCAGCTCACGGTCGACGACATCGCCGGCCTAGACACGGGTCGCGTGTATGCCAGCTCCAACAGCAAAAAGGGCGTCAAGAAGGGCGACCCCATCCCGGTGGGCCTCAAGACGGCCGAGAAAATCATCGCCGAGCTCAACAAGTCCAAGAGCCAGCCGCTCGGTCGCGTACTGTTTGCCTTGGGTATCCGCCACGTGGGCAAGAGTGTGGGCGAGGTCATTGCCGAACGATTCCTGTCGATTGACAAGCTCATCTTGGCAAGCGAAGAGGACATCGCCGAGTGCGAGGGCATCGGTCCCAAGATTGCGGCAAGCGTCAAGCAGTTCCTGGCCGTGCCCGAGAACCTTGCCGTGCTGGAGCGCCTGCGCCAGGCGGGCCTGTCGCTCGAGGTCGACTTGGGCGCCGCGCACGCGCAGGCCGCAGCCGACGCTGGCGTGGCGGGTGAGCTTGCTGACGCACAGCCGCTTGCGGGTCTGACCTTCGTGCTCACCGGCACGCTCGTCAACCGCACCCGCGACGAGGCGGGCGCGGCGCTCAAGGTACTCGGCGCCAAGGTTTCGGGCAGCGTGTCAAAGAAGACGAGCTATCTGGTCGCCGGCCCCAAAGCGGGCTCCAAGCTCACCAAAGCCGAGCAGCTGGGCGTGCCTGTATTGGATGAGGACGCACTCGAGCAGATTCTTGCGACTGGTGAGGTGCCCCAGGCTTAAGGCGCCGATAGCCAAATTAATCAAATTGAAGAGCCTCCCGGATGGCCCGATGCTATCCGGGAGGTTTTTATTCGGCCACGGCAACTGGCACCGTGATCTGCGTCACGTAGGTTGCTGGGTCGTCGCTGATAATGTCATCGATCAAGGCGATCTCGCGCGAGGAGCCGGCGGGTACTATGCCGTGCTCGTGCATATAGCCGAGCAACCGCTCGTAGCGTGGGGCTGCTTGCCCGTGCGTGCCGCGGAAGCTTATGGTCAGGCAGTGCGCGGCAGGTCGCGTCTCAACGTCACCCAAGTAATCATCGGTGTCATCGAGCATCAGAAAGACCTCGTCGTAGCCATCAAAATCACCGGCGGCGAGGCGCTCGGCGCCAATCCCGACGCCCAAGTTGCCCAGAAAGACAAAGGTCTCGTGCTGCCCCTTCTGCAGTTGACGAATCTGCCACTCCAGCGCATAGGCGTCGGTGGGGTTGACGCGTTCGCGCAGCACGGCGCAGCGAAGCTCGGGTGCATCGATTGCGCAAATGGTATCGAGCTCGGTGTTCAAGGCATCGTGAAGCAGGGTAAGCCGGTTGTCAATCTTGCGCGACACGCGCTCCAGTTCGCGGCGCTTGCGTTCGATGAGCTCCTGCTGCTGAGCCAGCTGCCGCTGCATTAGGTTCACATCGCGCGTGGTCACAAACTCACGGATTTGTGCGAGCGACAAGTCGAGAACGCGCAGGTGGCTGATGGTGTTAAGGGTGGAGAGCTGCCGTGATCCGTAGTAGCGGTACCCGCTCGCCGGATCGATGTGCGCCGGGTCCAGCAAGCCCATCTGCTCGTAATGGCGCAGCGTGCCCACGCTCAGGTTAAACATGTGCGCCACTTCGCCAATGCGGAGCAAGCCCTCGGTATGTTCAGTTGGCGTGTCGGTCATGGGACCGCTCCTTTCGATGTGCGAGGGAACGCCGGGGCCATGCAGCGCAGCCGTCGTATGACACGAACGAGCTGCTACGCCATCAGCTTGTCAAAAGCCCCGCGACGGTTGAGCGCGGTAAACGCCACCACGCAAATAATCACCGACAGAATCGACCCGCACGGCGAGGCGATGCCCATGGGGAACAGCGTGTCGGAGTAGGCGTTCGACAGCAGCCACGCGCCGGGCACGCGAATGAGCACCACTGCCAGCACGTTGTGCGCAAAGCCGATGTAGCTCTTGCCATACGCAGCGAAAAAACCGCTAAAGCAAATGTGGATGCCGGCAAAGATCGCGTCAAAAATATAACTGCGCATATAGCCGGTGCCGGCCGCAACGACCGCGGCGTCCTTGGCAAAAAAGCCGAGAAACGCCGGTGCCACCAGCCACATCAGCACCGTGATCAGGCAGCCATATATCACCGAGATGGTCATGGCATCTTTGAGCACCTGACGCGCGCGGTCGCCCTTGCCCGCGCCGGCGTTTTGCGCCGTGAGCGCGCTGACGGTGGCGCCCATGGAACTCGGCACGATAAACAAAAAACTGATCATCTTTTCGACCAAGCCCACGGCGGCGGCGTCGACGAGCCCTCGGTGGTTGGCGATGACGGTGATGAACATAAACGCCACCTGGATGCAGCCGTCCTGCACGGCAACGGGCACGCCGATCTTAAGGATGCTGCTGAGCACCTCGGGCTGGGGGTGCAGGTCGCTGCGCTTGAGGTGAATGTGCGTGCGGCGGCTCTTGAGCCACACGAGCGCGAGGGCAACGCTTGCCGTCTGGGCGGTTACCGTGCCGAGTGCCGCGCCCACGGGGCCGAGTCCCATGTGGCCGATAAACAAAAAATCGAGCGCGATGTTAATGATGCATGCCACGCCGATCACGTACATGGGCGAGCGCGAATCGCCCAGGCCGCGAAAGATGGCCGAGAGGATGTTGTACGCGGCGATAAAGGGAATGCCGACAAAGCAGATGCGCAGGTAGGCGGCGGTGCCTTCGACTGCTTCGGCCGGCGTGCCAATGAGCGCCACGATCTGCGGGCACAGCGCAAACAAGACGGCGGCCAGCACCACCGAGACGCCCATAAAGAGCGTGATGGTGTTGCCGATGGCGGCCTCGGCGCGGTCAAAGCGGCGCGAACCCACGGCGTGGCCGACGATGACTGTCGTTCCCATGGCCAGGCCCACGAGCGTCACGGTAATGATATAGAGCGTCTGCGCGCCATTGCCCACGGCGGTGATGCCGGCCGCGCCGCTAAACTGTCCCATCATGTACAGGTCGGCCATGCCGTAGAGCATCTGCAAAAAGTACGAGAGCATATAGGGCAGGGCAAAGACCGCAATGGTCTTAAGGACATTGCCGCGTGTGAGGTCGTGTTCCATGGGCGGGGCACTTTCTGGCTTGGGTCGTTTAGCTACCAGTGTAGTGAAAACCCTACAACGATTGTAGAGTCAAGGTTTGAGTTGAGGACCGGGCGAAAAAGTTGCGTGCGTAGGCATTTCCAATTGAATGCAGGTGTGTTGAACCATGTCGAGTTCGCGCTAGAAAACGCCATTCGCCCTGCGCCGTGTCGTACGCATGTCGACCTATTCTTCCCGTGCGGTACTATATTCCCTAAAGAATAAAGACCAGCGTGAGGGGAGGGCTGCGTGGACGGGCGCGTGCATCATGACGGTTTTGGCCGCAATATCAACTACCTGCGTATTGCCGTTACCGACAAGGGCAATTTCCGCTGCATTTACTGCATGCCGGCCGAAGGCGTGGCGCCCCGCGTGCACGACGAGCTGCTCAGCGCCGAGGAAATCGCCCGCTTTGTGCGCCTGGTTGCGGGGGAGGGCATTCGCCGCGTGCGCCTGACGGGTGGCGAGCCGCTGGTCAGCCGCCGTATCATCCCGCTCATTCGCGACATCCGCGCGATTCCGCAGATCGAGGACATCTCGCTTACCACCAATGGCGCCCTGCTGCCCAAGCTGGCGCCGCAGCTCAAAGACGCCGGGCTTAACCGCGTCAACATTTCACTCGATACGCTCGACCCCGTGCTGTTTGAAGAGATCACCCGCTTGGGCCGGCTCGAGCAGACCATGGCCGGCATCGACGCGGCGCTGGCCTGGGGCTTTGAGCCCGTCAAGGTCAACTGCGTTGTTGTGCGCAGGCTCAACCAAGATGTGGCGGCCCTCGCGCGCCTGACCGTCGACCGTCCCATTCACCTGCGCTTCATCGAATACATGCCCATCGGCGACGAGCGTACGAGCTCGCATTGCGCCGTGGACCCTCATGCGCCCACGCTCAATCCAGCGCTGTGGGATGCGAGCGACACCGTGCCGAGCGACGAGCTACGGGTGCGCGTCAATGCCGGGGCCGCCACGGTGGGCCTGGGCGAGCTCGAACCGCTCGACATCACCGACGCTCCTGCCGGCGCGGGTCCCGCGCGCTATTGGCGCTTTCCGGGTGCGGCGGGAACGGTCGGCTTTATCAGCGCCATGTCCAACCATTTTGCGCGAGCTGCAGCCGCCTGCGCCTGACGGCCGACGGCAACGTGCGTCCGTGCCTGTTCGGCGATGCCGAGTATTCGGTGCGTGAGGCGCTGCGCCGTGGTGATGATATGCAGGTGCTTTCGATTTGGCGCGATGCCGTGGCCCACAAACCGCAGGAACACGCGATAATTGAGGGCACGCAACGATTTATGTCCCAAATCGGAGGATGATCATATGGCCAAGAGCAGGTACGCCGATGCCACCAAGGCCGCTCGCAGGGCCGCGATGTCTGCCCACAAAGTCACGGCTGCGGCGAATGCTGGCAACGCCGACGCGACCGCACAGCCGTCTGCCGGCGCTGCTGCCGAGCCGACTCGCGACGCCCGCCGCGACGAGCTAACGCATGTGGATGCCAAGGGCGAGGTTCGTATGGTCGACGTGTCCGACAAGGCCGAGACCCATCGCATCGCCATCGCCGAGGGCACCATCCTCATGCATCCCGAGACGCAGGCCATGGTGCTGCAGGACCGTGCCAAAAAGGGTGATGTGCTTGCCTGCGCGCGCGTAGCGGGCATCATGGCCATCAAGCGCACGAGTGACATCATCCCCATGTGCCATCCGCTGCTCGTTACCAAGAGTAAGTGCGATATCGAGCCTATCGCGCCGGCGGGGACGCCCGTCGAGGACGTGCCCGAGGGCTGGGCGCCGTCACGCGCAGACGGGCAGGTCGGCTTTCACGTGCTGGTCACAGCCGGTGTGACGGGCAAGACCGGTATTGAGATGGAGGCCCTGACTGGCGTGAGCGCCGCGTGCCTGACCATCTACGACATGTGCAAGGCCGTCGACCGCGGGATGGAGATCGTCGACGTACGCCTGCTGCACAAGGAAGGCGGCCACTCGGGCGTGTGGGATCGCGCCGAGCGTCAGGCCGCTGCTGTTGAGTCCGTGGCCGCCGACGGTGCCGCACCCGCGAGCGCATCCGTTGCCATCGCGTCCGCAGTTCCGGCCCCGGCCGTCCCCGCGATCGCATTTATCGGCTACCAGAACTCGGGCAAGACCACGCTCGTCGAGAAGGTTATCGCCGAGCTCACCCGCCGCGGCCTGCGCGTGGGCTCGCTCAAGCATCACGGGCATCATGGCTTTGATATCGATGTGCCCGCTAAGGATACGTGGCGCCATCACCAGGCCGGATCCAAGCACGTGGGGCTCATCTGCGCCACGCGCTGGGCGGAGTATGCCGATACGCGCGAGGAGGACGAGATGCCCGCGCGCGAGCTGTTGTTGCGCTACGGCGATGTCGACGTGGTGATCATCGAGGGCTACAAGACCGAGGGCTTCGACAACATCGTGGTCGCGCGCTCCGGCGTCGATCGCCTGCGCGGCAAGAGCTCGCTCGACCTGGTCGACGGCCGCACGCTGGCGCTCGCCTGCAACGAGGCCCTGGCGCGTCAGGCCTTCGATGCGGGCTTTGCAACCCGAGCCATCAACATAAACGACGCCCGGGCCATCTGCGACCTCATCCAAGACCACCTCGGTAGATTTTAGGGACATGCCTTAAAATCTACCACGTAGTTCATGCTGGGCGAAAAGACGGAAGGAAGAGGCTCGATGCGCCCTTAGTAAGGCATACGGATAGGTTGAGCCAATGGACGGAGGGCCGAATGCCCGACGTCCACATTCGTATGCAATAAGGAGCCCCCATGCTCGCATCTGTATTTCCAACATTCCACTCGTCGCTGTCCGTGCAGGCTAAACGCCTGGTGGCGATGCGCTTTCTCATCTACACCGGTTTTCAGACCAGCTACTTTATCGGCGTCATCGGAACGCTCACCTATGCGGATGACGCCTCGGTCGTCGCGACATCGCTGGCCGTCCTGTTCATGAACGTTTTCGTAATCCTGGGGTCCTTTGCGGGCGGCGCGGCGCTCGACGCCTGGGGCCCGCGCCGTCATTTCTTGCTGAGCATCGTCGGCACGCTTGTAACCGGCACGGCAATCATCGCCTTTGGTGGTGCGACCGGCATCGTCCTGCTCGGCGCGGTGCTCCTAGGCTTTACGATGGGATTTGCCCAACCCATCGCCACATCTTATCCGGCCTACCTCACCGACGACCCCGCCGAACTCAAAGACATCAATTCCGCCATCGCCATGTTCTCAAACGTGAGCATTATCGTCGGGCCCACGTTGGGTGGCTTCGTCGCGGCGGCTGCGTCGTCGCGCGCGGTGTTCGTGCTTATGATGCTCTTTACCGTGCTGGCGCTCATCGCCGGCTGGGGTTTTAAGCCACGGGCAGGTCAGGCTGCCGGGCACGAAGACGAACCCGTGACCGGTGACATAACATCGGATAAGGCCAGCCAAGGCCCCAACTCCAGCGCGTCCACCCGCGCCACCTTCGCAACCAGCATCAAAACAGTCTTTACCAACAGCGTCCTCGCCCTACTGTTCTGCATTATCTTTCTCTCGAACTTTGGCTATGGCGCCTTTGACCCGCTGGAGTCGTTCTTCTACCGCGATATTCTGCATGTCGGTGTCGAATGGATGGGCTGGCTCTCGTCGGCCTCGGGCGTGGGCGCGGTGCTGGGCGCTATGGTTGCGCTCCGGCTGCCGCCGCGCCTGGTCAACCTTAAAACACTGCTTGCAGCGCTTATGTCCGTAGGTCTGGGAAGCCTGCTCTACGTGGGAACGTCGTACGTGGGCGTAGCCCTTGTCGGACAGATTGCCCTGGGCGTGGCCTGGGGCGTCGTCAACCCGCTCCACAACACCATCGTGCAAACGACGGCCCCGCTCGAGCAGCTCGGCCGCGTCAACTCGGTCATGGGTTTTGGCAACATGTTCGCCGGCGTGGCTCCGCTGGCGATTGCCCCGTGGCTGGCGGCGACATTTGGCGTGCAGCAGACACTCGTAGGGGCGGGCATGGTCGTGACGGCAGTTCCCGTAGCGTTGCTGCTGTTTGGCCGCCGGCATTTCGATCGTTCTGCAAGGCAGTAAAACCATCACAACATTCGATAAAAATCGCGATTTTGCCGAAAAACGTCGAATGTTGGGACGGTTTGCGCTGTGGATCCGACCACCACAAAGGGGACAGGCACCTTTGTGGTGGTTTTGCGCCAAAGCGCCCCGTGTGCGCCTTGGTATACCATGTACGCCGCTTACGAATACATCAAGCACCGCCGCGTTACCCAGAAAGGTCCCCATGGACGCCACCTTCAGCCACATCAAAGCCGTACTCTGCGATCTTGACGGCACGCTGCTTACGAGCGAGCACACGGTGTCCCCGCGCACCGTGGCGGCCATCCGCGCCCTGCGCGAGCGCGGCGTGCTGTTTGGCCTGTGCACCGGGCGCGACGCCCAGGCGACCGAGGCCATGTTTGAGCTCTGGGGCATCGACGGCCTAGTAGACGTGCTGGTGGGCTGTGGCGGCGCCGAGGTCATCGACCGTGCGCACGGCATCAACGAGCTGAGCTACCCGCTGCCGGGCGAGACCATCGCGCGCATCTGCGAGCACATGGCAGACCTGCCGGCAACGCCCGTTTGTCCTCGGAACGGCGTGCTCTATGTGCCCGAGAGCAATGCGTGCGTCGAGCACCTGTCGCGTGTCGACGGCGTGCCCTACAAGGTGGTCGACTTTGCCGAGTTCCTGCGCGATCCGCAGGCCAAGGTGATGTTCACCATGGCGCCCGAGGCGATGCCGCAGGTGATCGAGCGGGCGTCGACACTCGCCGACGACACCGTTAAGGCGGCTGCTCTGCAAACCACGCAGCGACTCTACGAGTTTATGGATCCCCGCGTGTCCAAGACGCGCGGCCTTGTGCGCGTGGCGGAGCTCAACGGCATGGAGCTGCAGAATATCTGCGTGTTTGGCGATGCCGATAACGATACCTGCATGGTGGCCGACGCCGGCGTGGGCGTGGCTATGGCAAACGGCAGCGACGCCACCCGTGCCGCCGCGGACTTTGTAACCGCGAGCAACGACGAGGATGGCATCGCAATTTTTGTCCAGGAACATCTGCTGTAGCACCGGGGAAGAGCCACCACAAAGGGGACAGGCGCCTTTGTGGTGGCGGGCTCCAACCGTCCCAACATCCGATGGAAATCGCGATTTTGCCGAAAAGCGTCGAATGTTGGGACGGTTTTTGCAGCGGGCGCGACGGTTCCTGCCGTGGCCGATGCACTTTTGCTGCAGAGGCGCCGCCCTCGTTACGTTTTCGCTGCATTTGGGTAAAGCGCCTGCTCCAAGTCGGCGTTGCCCTGTATACTAGAGCGGTTTAACTGTTATGCGGAAGGGAGCGCCTATGGCACTCAGCGAGAAAGACGTGCGCGGCATTGCCGAGTACGCAAAGATCGCACTGGCCGATGACGAGCTCACCCAGATGACGTCCTACCTGAACGATGCCGTCCAGATGCTCGAGCCCGTCTTGCAATATGACTTGCCCGACGTGGAGCCCACGTTCCATCCCATCGGAAGCCTGTCCAACGTGATGGGCGACGACCTGCGCGAGCCCGAGCGCGACCTGCCGCTCGACGTCGCGCTCGAAAACGCCGGCAGCGTGCGCGACCGCTACTTCCGCGTGCCGTCCATTTTGGGAGAGGGGGAGAGCGAGTAATGAAGCTCAATCTCGATCGATTCACGGCCGCGCAGCTAGCCGAGCACGTTGCCGCCGGCGATTTCTCTGCCACCGAGATCGCGCAGGCCTCGCTCGAGGCCATCGAGGCGCGCGAGGGTGGGGTCCAGGCATTTCTGCAGGTGGCGCCCGAGCTCGCGCTCGAGGCTGCCGCCAAAATTGACGCCCGCCGCGCCGCCGGTGAGGCTCTGCCCCCGCTTGCGGGCGTGCCGCTGGCCATCAAGGACAACATGAATCTCGTGGGTACGCGCACCACCTGCGCTTCCCGTATGCTCGAGGACTACCAGAGCGTCTACACCGCCACCTGCGTTCAGCGCATGCTCGACGCCGGCTGCCTGCCCATGGGCAAGGTCAACATGGACGAGTTTGCTTTTGGCAGCTCTACCGAGAGCTCGGCGTTCCACCGCACCAACAACCCCTGGGATACCGAGCGCGTGCCCGGCGGCTCCTCGGGCGGCTCCGCTGCCGCCGTTGCTGCCGGCGAGGTTGCGCTCTCGCTGGGCTCGGACACTGGCGGCTCGATTCGCCAGCCGGCGAGCCTGTGCGGCGTGGTGGGCTTTAAGCCCACGTATGGCGCCGTGAGCCGATACGGCGTGGTTGCCTTTGGCTCGTCGCTCGACCAGGTGGGACCCTTTGGCCGCACGGTCGAGGATGTCGCGCTGGCCATGAATGCGCTTACCGGTGCGGGTCACGATCCGTACGACTGCACCAGCCAGGATTGTGCCGTCGACTTTACCGAGCATCTCAACGACAGCATCGAGGGCAAGCGCGTGGGTATCATCCCCGCGTTTATGGAGGCCGAGGGCCTGACGCCCGAGGTCAAGGCCGCTGTTGAGCGTGCCGCCCAGGAGCTGCAGAACCAGGGCGCCGAGCTCGTGGAGGTCGACCTGCCGCACCTGGACGCTGCCATCGCCGCCTACTACGTCATCGGCCCGGCCGAGGCGTTCTCAAACCTGGCCCGTTTTGACGGCATTCGCTATGGCTACCAGGAGGAAGGCTGCGCCAACCTGTCCGACCAGAGCTCGCTCAGCCGCGCCCACGGCTTTGGTGCCGAGGCCAAGCGCCGCCAGATGCTCGGTGCCTACCTGCTCTCCTCGGGTGTGTACGACAAGTACTACTATGCCGCGCAAAAGGCCCGCACGCTTATCACGCAGGACTACGACGCCGCGTATGCCAAGGTGGACACCATTCTTATGCCCGCTTCGCCGCGCACGGCCTTTAAGTTCGGCGAGATCAGCGACCCCACGCAGATGTATCTCTCCGACCTGTACACCATTTCGCTCAACATTTGCGGCAACGGTGGTATCTCGGTGCCGCTGGGCCTGGGCGAGGACAGCCGCCTGCCCGTTTCTGCCCAGATGGTGGGACCCGCCTTTAAGGACCGTCAGTTGCTCACGTTTGCCCGCGCCCTGGAGCGCGGCTTTGCCGATACCGCCACGGGCGCGCCCGTGCTTTCCGTCGCGCCCGATTTTGCCGGGAAGGGGGGCGAGCTGTAATGAAGGAGCTTTCCGAGGTCCTGCAGGATTGGGAGGCCGTGATTGGCCTGGAGATCCATACCGAGCTCACCGCACTCGATACCAAGATGTTCTGCAACTGCAAGCTCAGCCACGATGACGAGCCCAACGCCAACGTGTGCCCGGTGTGCCTGGGCCTGCCCGGCGCCCTGCCGGTACCCAACAAGCGCGCCATCGAGAGCATCGTCAAGGCCGGTCTCGCGACCAACTGCGAGATCCAGCGCCACTCGATGTTCTACCGCAAGCACTATTTCTATCCCGATATGGCCAAGAACTTCCAGACCACGCAGGGTCCGGTCGCCTTTGCCATGTACGGTCATCTGGATCTGGACGTGACCGGTCGCGGTGCCGCCGAGCGCCCCGACTGCGCGTTTGGCGAGGCCGAGGCCCAGAGCCTGGCGAGCGCTTCGGCCAATGCCGAGGGCCTGTCCACGTCCATGTCCTCCACGATGCGCGAGGGCAATCAGCGCGCCGGCCACCTAGCCAGCTACGATGCCTCCAACATGCAGATGCCCGAGCGTCGCGAGGACGGTTCTTACACCGTGCCCATCCGCATCCTGCGCATCCACATGGAGGAGGACGCCGCCAAGATGGTGCACGTGGGCGGTGCCGAGGGCCGCATTACCGCCGCGGCCGAGTCGCTCGTCGACTACAACCGCTGCGGCACGCCTTTGATTGAGCTCGTGACCGAGCCCGATCTGCGCACGCCCGAGGAGGCGCGTCTGTTTATGGAAAAGCTCCGTCGCATCTTTGTGACGCTGGGTATTTCCGACTGCTCCATGGAGAAGGGCTCCATGCGCTGCGACGGCAACGTGAGCCTGCGTCGCCGCGGCGAGACCAAGCTGGGCACCAAGACCGAGCTCAAGAACCTCAACTCGTTTAAGAGCCTGCACGACGGCCTTGCCTACGAGATCTGCCGTCAGGCCGAGGTGCTCGAGGAGGGCGGCATCATCTACCAGGAGACCCGCCACTGGGAGCCCAGCCGCAAGCGCACCGTGGTCATGCGCGTCAAGGAGACGGCCGACGACTATCGTCTGTTCCCCGACCCCGACTTGGCGCCGTTCGATCTGGATGACGAGTTCATCGACCGCTGCCGCGGCGAGATTCCCGAGCTGCCCGATGCCAAGCGCGCCCGCTTTGAGGCCGATTTTGGCATTAAGGCCGCCGACGCCGAGCAGATCGCCGGCGACCCGGAGTTTGCCGAGTTCTTTGAGGCCGCTGCTGCCGGCATGGCTGGCAAGGAAGCCCAGACGGTCGCGAACCTGCTGGTCAACGAGATGATCGCCTACCTTAAGGACGCGGGTACCTCGCTGGCTGAGTCTGGCATCGCGCCGGCTCAGGTGGCGGCTCTTGCCAAGCTGCTGGCGACCGATGCCATCAGCTCCAACCAGGCGCACGAGGTCTTTGAGGCCATGGCCCAGACCGGCGACGACCCCAACAAGATCGTCGACGAGCGCGGTATGCGTCAGGTGAGCGATGCCGGCACGCTGCAGCCGATTGTGGACGAGGTGCTGGCAAACTGTGCCGAGCAGGCGCAGCAGTACCGCGACGGCAACCAGAAGGTCATTGGCTATTTGGTGGGCCAGTGCATGAAGGCGAGTCGCGGCAAGGGCAACCCGAAGCTCTTCAACGAGTTGCTGAGAAAGGCGCTCGCGTAGCACACGGGCAGGGAAGGCTATCGGGCGGGCAGGGCCCGGGCCTTTACTCTCAACTTCGGACAGTCCTGCGCAAGACGGAGGCGCCACTGGCGCCTCCTTTGCGTGCGGAACTAGTTGCGAGCAAAGGCCCGGGCCCTGCCCGCCCGATAGCCTTCCCCGCCCTGACGACTCGGCCTTTCGGGTCAGGTGGCTGAATGGAATAGAGTGAATGGGCGTGCCGTCGACACGCCCATTGTTTTGAAGGGAACTCATTTTGAGGAAGCACCCGCCCTGCCGGGGCTCCCGGGTTCCGTGACGACTCGGCCGTTCGGGTCAGGTGGGCTGAATGGAATTTGGACTCCAAGATTTCCAAAAGTTAACCTTTGTTGACCTTAATAGTTAGATATACTAAACTATTTCTAAAAGTGTTCTCAAGCAAACTTGTTTACTCGGGTGCTGAGGCACCGTGCCGCGTCCAATGCGGCAAAAGGGAGAAGCAACATGAAGAAGTCGACGTTCAATACCCTGCTTGTTGGTGGCGGTTTTCTGCTCGGCACGGACGGCATCAAGCTGCTCACCAGCGCTCCGGTCAAGAACGCCTGCGTGCAGGGTATCGCGTGCGGCATGCGCATCAAGAACGCCTACCAGGACATGATCGAGCAGGCCAAGGCTAATGTCGACGACATGGTTGCCGAGGCGGCCTAAATCACCCAGAGCGAGGCCGCTGCTGACGAGGCAGCCGAGTAACGCTCCCAGGCACAAACTATGAGATTCTCGATTATGAGCGAGATCCCCGGCAGGACCCGTCTTCAATTGGCGGGTCCTGTGCCAGAGAGTGATCTCGATGCACTTCTTAAGCTTAGCGGCGATATCGACGGCGTGCACAAGGTGCGCGTTTATGGCCGCATCGGCCAGATGGCGCTCGAATACGATGAGCCGCACCGCGATGCCGTGCTGGCCGCCGTCGGTGCGCTCGATGCCCAGGCCATTGCCGACGCAAAGACGGGTTACGTGATGCAGCTTGAGCCACGCAAGCACAAGCTCGTCATGGATCTTGCCACACTTTTCGGCGCCCACTATGCGCGCCGAAGGTTTTTGCCCACGCCCCTGCGTGCGGTGTTTGTCGTGGCCGGTTACATCGCATTTTTGCGCGCTGCCCTTCATGAGCTGGTGCAGCCGCGCCTGGCTTGCGTGCTGACGACCGACGGCTGGAGCGAGGATGAGGTCCTGCGCCTTTCTGCCTGCCTGGAGGAGCATTTCCCGCATCCGGTGGCGCGCGCAGTCATCAGCGCTGCTCGCGAGCGTGGGCTCGAACACCGCGAGCGCCATGCCGCCGTCGAGTACATCGTGGCGCACGGCATCGCTTCGTCCATCGAATGGCGTCGCGCCATCATCGGTTCCGCGCACTTTGTGTTTTAGGACGAGAGTGCGCAGCTCGATTCCGACATTAAGGAGCAAATCGAGTCCCAGATGCAGGGCCTGTCGCCGCTGTATCTGGCGGTCGACGGCAAGGTTGTCGGCGTGCTCGGCATCGAGGATCCGCTCAAGCCCGGGGTCCGTGAGGCCATCGCCGACCTGCATGCGCTGGGCGTCAAACATGTCGTTATGCTTACGGGCGACTCCGAGCGCACGGCCGAGCGCATTGCGCGCGAGGCGGGTGTCGACGAGTTTAAAGCCGAGCTGCTGCCCGAGGACAAGTACGCCTATGTGGAGCGGATTAAGCGCGAGGGGCGCCACGTTGCCATGGCGGGCGACGGCGTCAACGACTCACCGGCGCTGGGCCTGGCCGATGTGGATCTGGCCATGGGCGGTGGAAGCGACATTGCCAAGGAGGTCGCCGATATCATCCTGGCGGATACCGATCTCGCTGCAATCGTGCGTCTACGCCGCATGAGCCAGGGGCTTATCGACCGTCTGACGGGTTCGTATTCCAAGGTGATGCTCACCAACTCGGCGCTGTTGGCATTGGGTATTACCGGCATGATCACTCCGCAGACGTCGTCACTGCTGCACAACGGCTCGACGATTGCCTACAGCCTGAGCAACGCAAAGGCGTACCTGCATTAGCGTTTTCGAT
>NZ_QSKJ01000010.1:7637-49339 GCF_003469895.1 Collinsella sp. AM28-11LB | reverse complement strand
CGACGATTGCCTACAGCCTGAGCAACGCAAAGGCGTACCTGCATTAGCGTTTTCGATTGAGTATATGGCCTGCACCCTGGCGGCACCGCAGCCGCCAGGGTGCAGGCCTTCTTTTGTTTGACGAGATGTTAGCTCAGATATATGATCGTGCTAGCACGGCTAGTAAATGCTGAAGGTGAGGTTGAGATGGCTACCGTTGGCAGCATGGCGCAGGTGAATGTTCGCGTAGATCGCTCGGTTAAAGAGCGCGCCGAGGAAGCGCTGCAGCTTTCGGGCAGGTCACTGCCTGAGCTCATCAAAAAGGTGGTGGCCAAGGTCGCGCAGGGTGGCGGGCAGTGCGAGGAAGTGCTTGCGGCCGTCGACGACCGGCGGCAGACCGTCGCGCCCGATACTCCGTTCGCCGCATCATGGGCGGCGGCGGATCAGCTTTACGCGGACCTGGGCATCGCTACGTCGCACGTATCCGACGATCGCGATTGGGACACAATCTATTCGGAAGCCATGGACGAGCGCTATCGCCAAAAGGGGATGATCCTGTGAGCGGGGCTCCCCTCAAAATAATGGTGGATGCCAACGTATGGGTTGATTCGTTTTGCGTCGACCATGCCGAGTCGCTTGCCGCGCGTGCGTTTATTGGGCGGGCGACGGAGACGGGGGCGTTGCTGTTCTTTCCGGTGCATATCGCTAAGGACGTGCTGTACGTTGTCCAACACGAGCTGAAGCGTAGCGTTCTTGCCAGCGGGGGAGCGCTCGACGAGGCTTCTGCCCGCGCGATTGGCGATGCGGCGCTGGCGTTTGTTCGAAATATGACCGAAAACGCCACGGCCGTGGGTGCAGATGCGTCGGATCTTTGGCTGGCCGACAAATATCTGACGCTCCATCGCGATTACGAGGACAACTTGGTGCTCGCTGCATGCAAGCGCGCGCAGGTTGATTACTTGGTAACTAACGATCGCAAACTGCTCGAACATGCCGATCTTGCAGCAAAGACACCTCGTCAAATGATGCCGATTCTTGCTTTGGCCAAACGCGGTGGCGCGGCTATCGGTTGACGCGAACTGCTTGCGGGCCTCTTGGACGACGATGAGCCAAGGGGCCCGCGTCTGCTATTTACAAAAGCTCGGCCTTAATGGCGGGACTTTCTGCGAGCTGCTCGGCTGCCTTTTCGTCGGAGCTGTCGAGTACTGCCAGACTGCGATAGACCCACTCGTTGACCTGGGTGTTCTTGACGCCTGCGGTTTGCATGAGGGCGCCTACCTCGCGGATTGCTGCGAGCAGATCAGCCTTGGGACCCGCGAGCTCGACTTCGATGCCGTGGTAGGCGGCCACGCCGCGGTTCTCACTCACGTGGTCGATAAAGTCCTCGACGGTCTCAAGCTGCTGGGCGAGAGCTGCATCATCGTCAGCGTCCAGCGCGACGAGTGCGTTCGATACCGTGAGGGCGGGATGTCCGCAGGGGACAAAGCCCTCGATGACATCCATAGCTTCGGTAATGGTTGAGCCCAGGCCTGCGAGGGCATTGACGAGTTGCTGCTTGGTATCCATAACGGTCCTTTCGACGGGTCAATTTTGTTTGGCGAAAATATACGTTACGCGATCGGTAGCAAAAGTGCGAAGTGCGGCACACATTGTGGTCTTCACAGCTCGTGCATAGAACAGCTGTCTGCCTTTAGAACGTGGTAAGATAGCACTCCACAAGCGGCGCATGTCCCGCGTGTTCTTTGAAAAGTCGACGGCTGTTGGGTGCTTGTGCGCCCGATGCCACCCAGACTTTCCCGACATTCGGGGGCGACTGGTTTCGACACGATAGCTCTGAGAGAGGAAGCAAGCCGAGGTCTCCTTGCCTCGTTAAACAGGGGTACCGTCAAATTGAATTGACAACAACTCTTCTTTTGAGCCTATGGCTCTCGCTGCCTAATTTATAGCGGCGCGTCAACCCGGTGATTTCCCCGACACCGGCGCGACGTCATTTTAGGGGAATGCTCCTGCGCACGTAATCGGTATGGCGCAGGTTAAGACCGAACCGGTTGGGACGGCGCGAGCGTGTCGCTGCGCGCAAAGCGTCCGAGACTAAACCAGCGACTGAGCTTGGAGATGCCAATCAGGGGGCTTTCGTGGACCGGAGTTCGATTCTCCGCGCCTCCACCACAAGTAATAGGCAGGTAGATATTCGTATCTACCTGCCTTTTAATTTCCAGCCCGTACCGCGGAGAATCGAACTCTATGCAGGGCGCGGGCGTAAAGAAAACGCGTGAGCGTTTTAGCCCGCGGGCGAGGACGCCGGCAGGCGGCCGAAGCCGGTGCGGATTTGCGAAGCAAATACGCGGATTCTCCGCGCAATGCCTCGACTAGATATAGATGCGATGCCGATCGCGCTGCAGCCTGCCGTGCCCCGCAGCAACGCAGGGTGAGACGTGCTTTCCGCCAGCCGCCCCGCCCTCCTCAACTCCAAAACCTACACGCCCTCCATCCCAAAACTGGGTAGAAGAAGGCCAAAACGAAACAGCAGGAGGTCAACATGACTGCAGAAGATAAAGCAAAGAACGCCGGCAGGGTCGCGCTCGTCCTGGAGGGCGGTAGTTTTCGCGGGCAGTTTACCGCGGGCGTGCTCGACGTTCTCATGGAGGCCGGCGTCGAGATTCCGGCGGTATATGGCGTATCGGCCGGCGCCCTCAACGGCGTGAACTACAAGTCGCACCAGATCGGCCGTGCTAACCGCATCAACCTGGCTTTCTGCAACGACAACCGCTTCATGGGCGCCGCATCGTTTGCGTCCACGGGCTCCATCGTCGGCTACGACTTTATCTTCAACGATGTCCAGGACCGCCTGGATCCCTTTGACAGCGAGACGTTCGACGCGAGCCCCATCGAGATGTACGCCGTCGCGACGGACATGCTCTTTGGAACCGCCGCGTACCTGTCGGTCAAAAGTGCCGTGCTCGACCTCGACGCCGTGCGCGCATCGACGTCGCTGCCGCTGGTGACGCCACCGGTCGAGATTGACGGGCACAAATACGTCGACGGTGGCGTAGCCGATTCGGTCCCCATCGAGCACGTGCTGGAGGAGGCAGGCTTCGATCGCGCGGTCGTCATTGTCACGCAGGACCGCTCGTACGAGAAAAAGCCCTACGAGTTTATGCCCGCCGCACGAGCCCGCTATGCCGACTACCCCTATCTGCTTGAGGCTATCGAGACGCGCCACGACCGCTATAACATCCAGCGCATGCATCTGTGGAAGTATGAGCGTGAGGGCCGTGCGCTGGTCGTTGCTCCGCAAAAGCCGGTCGAGGTCGGCCATGTTGAGCACGATCCGGCAAAGCTCCTCGACCTGTATATTCAGGGCCGCCAGGAGGCAAAGCGCTTGCTGGGAGATATCGAGGCGTTTGTCGAGCGCTAGTGTCGCGACGTCATGACCCATGGACGACATGTGCAGAAACTCTGGTCGGAGCCAAAATACCTGTTGACTCGTACGGCGAGCGGGGTAATATGGACGGGTTACTTGCAGAGCCCCGTGAATCTCTGTAACAACACGTACTGTACATGGAGGAGTCTAAGTGATTTCGAAATCGACTCACTACGCCAAGCAGGGCGAGGTCCAGCGCAACTGGGTTCTCGTCGACGCCGATGGTGCTGTCCTGGGCCGTCTTGCCACCCAGATCGCAATGATCCTGCGCGGTAAGAACAAGCCTCAGTTCACGCCCAACAGCGACTGCGGCGACTTCGTTGTCGTCATCAACGCCGATAAGGTCCAGCTTACCGGTAACAAGGCCGACACGAAGACCTATTATCGCCACAGCGGCTACAACGGCGGCCTTAAGGCTGAGAGCTTCCGCCAGGCTATGGAGAAGCACCCGGAGAAGGTCATCGAGCGCGCTGTTCGCGGCATGCTGCCCAAGACCACCCTCGGCCGTGCCCAGATGACCAAGCTTAAGGTCTACGCTGGTGCCGAGCATCCGCACGCTGCCCAGAACCCCACGAAGATTGAGCTGGAGGCTTAAAGATGGCTGAGAACACCGTTGTCTACCAGGGTACCGGCCGTCGTAAGAACGCCGTCGCCCGCGTCCGTCTCGTCCCCGGCACCGGCAAGGTGACCATCAACAAGCGTGACGCCGAGCAGTATTTCGGCCGTCATCAGCTCGTTGAGAACGCCCTTGCTCCCTTCAAGGTGACCGACACCGCCGGTCAGTTCGACGTTATCGCTCTGTGCGATGGCGGCGGCATCTCCGGTCAGTCTGGCGCTCTGCGCCTGGGTATTGCTCGCGCTCTTCTGAACGCTGGCGACTACCGTGCTGATCTCAAGAAGGCCGGTTTCCTTACGCGCGATGCTCGCGTGGTCGAGCGCAAGAAGTACGGCCTCAAGAAGGCCCGCCGCGCTCCCCAGTTCTCCAAGCGCTAAGGTTTTATCTCCTTTCGAGATACAATGTACAAGCGGGGCCTGCCGATTCCTCGGCGGGTCCCGCTTTTCTTTTTCGACTAGGGTGGGCGGTTGCATATCGCCTGCTAGGGAAGGAGCGATCCTATGCCCCAGAACATCTTCGGTACCGACGGCGTCCGTGGCGTCGCCAATGCCGGCCTCTCGTGCGACCTCGCGTTTCGCCTGGGCCGCGCGGCGACCAAGTTCCTTGGTCCGGATATCTGTGTCGGCCGCGACACGCGTCTTTCGGGCACCATGCTCGAGAGCGCTCTGACCGCCGGCATCATGGCCGAGGGCGGCCGTCCGCACTGCTGCGGCGTCATCCCCACGCCGGCCGTGGCCCTGCTCACCGTTCAGAACGAGCTCGACGGCGGCATCGTCATCTCTGCTTCGCATAATCCGCCGGAGTTCAACGGCATCAAGTTTTTTAGCCGCAAGGGCATGAAGCTTCCCGATGCTGTCGAGGAAGAGATCAGCGCCTGGGTCATGTCCGAAGAAGCCATGGCTGCCGACACGCTGCCGACCGGTGCCGGCGTGGGCCACATCATTAAGATGAAGGATGCCCGCAAGGCATACGTCGACCACGCCATCGATACGCTTGATGGCCTGAGGCTCGACGGCCTGGTCGTTGCCGTCGACTGCGGTCACGGTGCTTCCTGCCAGACTACGCCCGCCGCTCTGCAGCGCTTGGGTGCCACGGTCCATGCCATCAACACCGATTACTGCGGCACTGACATTAACGTTGAGTGCGGCTCCACTCACCTCGAGCCCCTGCGCGAGCTCGTACTGCGCACCCATGCTGACATTGGTCTGGCCCACGACGGCGACGCCGACCGCGTACTGTTCGTGGACAGCGAGGGCAATGAGATCGACGGTGACTACATCCTGGCTATCTGCGGTTCTGACCTCGCCGCTCGCGGCAAGCTCTCCAACTCCGAGATCGTCTCGACCGTCATGTGCAACCTTGGCTTCTCCATCGCTATGAAGGAGCAGGGCTTCGAGATGGTTCAGACTGCCGTGGGCGACCGCTACGTTCTGGAGCGCATGCTCGCGGATGGCGCCGTCATCGGCGGCGAACAGTCCGGCCACATCATCTTCCTGGAGCACAACACCACCGGTGACGGCCTGGTGACGGCTCTGCAGCTGCTGGCCGTGCTCAAGCGCACCGGTCGTACCCTCACCGATCTTGCCGGTATCATGAAGAAGTACCCGCAGGTACTCGTTAACGTGCATTCCGACAACAAGGCTGGTCTGGACGATTGCCAGCCCATCTGGGATGCCGTCGCTGCTGCCGAGAAGGAGCTTGACGGCCGCGGCCGCATTCTGGTGCGTCCGAGCGGTACCGAGCCACTGGTCCGCGTGATGGCCGAGGCCGAGACGCACGAGCTGACCCAGCGCGTTGTCGACGACATCGTCGAGGTTGTCAAGCGCGAACTTCCCTAATGGTCAAAAACGGGTGCCAAGTGGTAAACTGTTAAGGCTATTTGATTGATTGGTATGTCCGAGGGGGAGCATGTTCACTAAAGTCCTAAGGTCTTTTGGTATGCGTGGTCGAGTCCTTACGCTGGATGCTCCCATCTCGGGCGACGTCATTCCGCTCTCCGAGGTAAACGACCAGACGTTTGCCACCGGCCTTTTGGGCCAGGGCGTGGCGATTCAGCCCACCGGAACGCGTGTGATTGCACCGGCTGATGCCAAGGTCGAGGCCATTTTTCCCACGGGGCACGCCGTTGCGCTTAACACGGTCGATGGCCTGGACGTGCTCATCCACGTTGGTTTGGACACTGTTCAGCTCGAGGGCAAGCACTTTACCGTACATGCGCAAGTGGGTGACATCGTCCATAAGGGCGATGTGCTCATTGAGTTTGATCGCGAGGCAATTGCTGCCGAGGGCTACGATGTGACGGTTCCCATCTTGGTGTGCAACTCCGTTGAGTTCTCGAGCATCAAGGGCTCCGTTGGCGTGCATGTCGAAGAGATGGACCAGCTCATCGTTGCTCGCGAGCGCTAGTAAGTGCACGTGGCCATTAGCCTACAATTCAAACACGTTTACGGAGGGCGCCCTTGAAAGAGGGGGCCCTCCGTGGCAAGATGGGATTTGTCCGAAGCTAAAAGGCTTCGGGTCACCGTGGACGGGCAGGGGCCTCGACGCGGCTAGACACGAGACACATACATTACGCGACCTCGCCCTGGTGGCCGCACACGTTGGTTGCGGCCGACGCAGGCCGCGGGCAAGTGCTTGTAAGGGGAGCCTTGCCTCTCTTGTACGAGAAAGGATGCGTAATGAAGATCATTAAAGCTAAAGACTACGAGGATATGAGCCGCAAGGCCGCCAATATTATCTCGGCGCAGGTTATCCTCAAGCCCGACTGTGTGCTGGGCCTTGCCACCGGCTCTACCCCGATCGGTGCCTACAAGCAGCTCGCTGCTTGGTACAAGAAGGGCGACGTCGACTTTGCCGAGGTCAGCACCTACAACCTGGACGAGTATCGCGGCCTTTCGCACGACGATCCCCAGAGCTATCACTACTTTATGCGTAAGAACTTCTTCGATCACATCAACATCGACCTGAACAACACGCATGTGCCCGACGGTTCCAACCCCGATGCCGCCGCTGCCTGCTCTGAGTACGACAAGGTCGTCGCTGCCGCCGGTTATCCCGATCTGCAGCTGCTCGGCATTGGTAACAACGGTCATATCGGCTTCAACGAGCCCGACGACCACTTCTCCAAGGGCACGCACTGCGTCGATCTCACCGAGAGCACCATTCAGGCCAACAGCCGTCTGTTCGACAGCATCGACGATGTCCCTCGTCAGGCCTACACCATGGGTACCCAGACCATCATGTATGCCCGCATGATCCTGGTCGTCGCCAACGGCGAGGCCAAGGCTCAGGCCGTGCATGACATGTGCTATGGCCCGGTTACGCCCGAGTGCCCGGCTTCGATCCTACAGCTGCACACCAACTGCGTTGTCGTTGCCGACGAGGCCGCCCTTTCGCTCTGCGAGTAGCGCGAATCCTGCACCTCGACATAGCCTTGCCTAAGGCCTCCGCATTGCGGGGGCCTTTTTGCTATCCCTTTCCGCCCACTTGACCAAGATCTTGCCGCAAGCTTGACGAATACTGGATGCCCAACAGCTTGATTCATCCCATACCATAATATATGCAAAAATGCCACTAAAAGGTCGTAGACGGTAGCGGGTGCTAGGCGAGTTGAATGACATGGCTGAACCTTGTTCATTTACGTTACACTGCCGCTTAGATGGGACAAGCTGACAAGCTCATTTACCTGCTTAAAGACCGATTAGTCGGGGGATTAATAACAATCTGCCCTTGCTGTACAAAAACTTGCCGCTTGCGTACCAAAAGACAACCTAAAGCACAAGGTCGCTCTATTCATAGCGCGGCCTGTATGGTCTTGCGGTTACAGTGTCCATACGGTCGAGTTGAGGAGTGGGCATGGTAAACGATTTGAGCAGTATAGACGACCTCGAGCTGATGCCGCTGGGCGGAGGCTATATGGTGCGCCGCGAACGCTTGATGAATGAGCTTATAGCCAAGGGCCGAAAGGCCGGAATCGTGGTTCTTTATGCGCCCGACGGGTTTGGGAAGACCTCGGTGCTGCTGCAGTACACCCATGAGGTTAAATGCGACCCGACGCGAGGCCCCGTGCGGATTATCGAGGCCGATCGCGCCATTGGGCGCGAGGTGTTTATGCAGCTCGAGGTGGTTACCGAAGAACTCAAAGACAAACCGCACTCCCTTATCGCAATCGATAATGTGCCAAACCTCGATCAGCACGATACCGAAGACCTCATCGACAGGATTCGCGGCCTGCGCGCTATGGGGGTAGGGGTCTTTATCTCCTGCCGTCCTTCAAATCGTCAGCTGATTCACGGGCTGGGCGATTCGGTTAAGATCAATGCGCAGATGCTCAAGGTGCATGCCTATGAGTATTCGGCGTGGGCATCGGCGTTTTCGATCAGCACGTCGCTCGACTTTTATCAGCTCACGCAGGGCGTGCCCGAGCTTGTTTCGGCATTGCAGACGGGTCTGTATGGCCAAGGCGACGTAGCCGGTCTGCTCGAAAACGAGATTGTCAACGTATATGGCGCGGCACTTGCCGATCTGGCTTCGCTCGACAATAATGCGCTGTTTTGCGTGGCATGTCTCATGATTTTGATGGGCGAGGGCAATATCGCAGAACTCGAGGCTTGTGGGGTGAGGCTGTCGATGGTCGACCAGTCCTACTTTGTACGCGACTACCCGATCTTTGGCTTGGACCCCGCCGAGCGGAGTTTTACGTGTCTGGGTACGGAGGATAACGGACGCTTGCGTTTGCGTAAGTTGGTGGCCGAGGTTCGCCCCGAACTTGTTCCGAGGGCGGCCCGGATTTTGCTTAAGGCGGGCCGATGCGATGCGGCGATGGGCCTAGCGGACGCCTTTTTGGACCGTGATGCGGTCCTTGAACTTGCTGGTCAGTATGGGGTCGATCTTGCTCTGACGGGGCACGGGGCCGATATCTGCCGAGCGGCGCTGGGCACGATCGATGTCGACGATCCGGCTCCAGAGCCAACGCCTGCCGAGGCGCTTGGCGTATATCTGGCAGCGGTCAGCGTGTCCAATACAAAGCTCGCTCGCTATATGGCATCGGTTATCGAGCGCGGGGGCGAACGGGCGGCCTGCGAAATAGACCCTGTTTCATGGAGGGTGGCCCAGACACTGACGGCTGTTTGCTATGGGGACAACGGGCTTGGGCTTCCTGCGAACCTGGCCGTGCCAGAAATCGAGACATCCCATACTGCACTCGATATGTTGTCCGCGCATATCGAGGTCAAGCGCTGTCTGACCGAGCGGGGAGATGAGGGCGGCGTTCTACAGCGGCTCAAATCGAGCAAGGCCTACGACTGTGAGCTCGACATTGCGGGGATTGTTACACGGGCCGATAGCATGCTGGTGGAGCTCTTTGATGGGTCGTTCGCGGGAACCGACGAGCGCGACGACGAGATGACGGTGGTGCGGGAGGCGCTCGACGTACGTGGGCTTAAGGCGATGGCTATCTGGGTGCGTATGGTGTTGGCGGCACGGCGGCTCCTTTCCGGCTTGCCGGTAACCGACGACGCGGCGTTCAACGAGCTCGATCGTTTTGCCGTGCGCATGCGCGACAACCAGATTCAGCTGTTTGGCCTGTTGCTAGAAGGCTGGCAGTCGCTGGCAGAGGGACGGCCGGTTAATGCAAAGTTCCGTGCGGTCCAAGTGCTCAAACTTGCCGAGGAGTCGATTGCGTACATGCGCGATAACGCATTGCTGCTGGAGCGCGCGGCGTATCTGCGTAACACCTCGATGGTTTCGGTGCGCGAGGAAGCGGAGTTACTCGATATAAGCCAGACACAGGTTGGTGGAGCGGAGGCCTGGATGGTGGCGCTGCATTTGGCCTGTGCGGGCCGAGACAGCGACCTTGCGGCCTGGATGTCCATGAATCGTGCGGGGATTCTAGAGCCATCGTATCGGCTCTTTGCGCGCCTTGCCATGCATTGTCTGGGCGAGCCGGCGGCCAGGATACGCAAGAAGCTTCCCGTGCGAGAGCTGTCGCGGTACTCGCTGCGCGACGATTTGGAAGGGGAGGGCGAGCGCCTGTTCCAGGCCAGCGAGGTTGAAGCCGTTGATACCATCGACCATATCGAGATTCGCATGTTTGGTGCGTTTCGCGCCGAGCGCGACGGGTTTCCCATCACGGACAAAATGTGGCGCCGCAAGAAGGCGGCGACGCTTGCCGAGCGGCTTGCACTGGGCATGGATGCGCTCGTCGACCGCGAGACGCTGGCAATGGAGCTGTGGCCCCATGCCGAGTTTAATAGCGCCCGTAACAACCTGTACTCGACGATATCGCGCTTGCGGTCGGCTTTGGGACCGACGCCGGATGGCAAGTCGTGTGTACTCATCCAAAATGAATGTATCGGACTCAATGGCGACTACGTCAAGACCGATGTGCGGCTGTTTGACCAGATAAGCCGTGAGGTTTTGGGAAATCGTACGGGTGCGCGCGGGCCCCATTTAGTTGAGCTGTGCCTTAAGATTGAGCAGCTTTATGCCGGACCGCTGTATGTTCCCAATGGCTGTAATCCCACCTACTTTTTGCGTATGCGACGCATTATGCAGTCAAAGTACATCGATTGCATGATTAAGGGAGCAAATGCCGCTCTAGAAGAAAACGATCTGCAGTCGGCGATTTGGCTGGCGGAGTCGGGGCTTCGGCAGGAAACGGCGCGTGAGGATATGGTGCGCTGCGCCATGCGTGTCTACAGTGCGGCGGGGCGGAGGCGCGATATTGTCGAGCTGTACAGCGGGCATATGCACCATCTGAGGGAGCAGGTCAATGGCGTACCCGAGCCCGAGACGCGGCGTCTATATGAGCACTTGGTGGAGGGTCGGCTCAACCGCGTGCTGGTCGAGCGATAAAAAAACGGGCGTCCGAAGTACTTGGGCGCCCGTAAGCTTGCTATGTGTTGGCTCGCCGGATCATTGGCTCTTAGACGAGCTTGATCTTCTCGATATCCTTGCGCGAGGACTCTCGATACAGCGAGAACTTGCGGCCGATGACCTGGACGACCTCGGCGTGGCAGCGCTCAGCGAGCTCTTCGGCGGCCTCGCGGGCGGAAAGACTGGAGCCGTCCAGCACGGAGCACTTAACGAGCTCGTGCTTCTCCAGGTAGGCGACCGTCTGCTCGACGGTGCCCTCGTTGACATCGGACTTGCCGATGATGATGGCGGGGTTGAGGTGATGGGCCATGCTGCGAAGCTGCTTGACTTGGGCTCCTGTCAGTGCCATGGGTTCTCGCTTTCTATGTATGGGGCGCCCCGCGACGGGGCCTTAATCTACGTGAGCTGTCCCACGATAGCGCAGGAACGGCGCGGTGTGGAGTGCGTTTGCCCAGTTCGCAAAGAATGCGGATGCCAAGTGAGTGGGCGGTGCGGGCTGCGAACAGGCTATGAGCTGGGCGCAGAGACCGGCTCCCATGCAATAAACGCCCAACGAACCTTGCGGACATGCTCGAGCATACGGGAAAAATCCGCCACACCTGCTTCAAGGCTGTCGAAGGTATCGCGACGATGCGATTCAAAGTACGTGACCTGCGGCAGCGCACCCATCTGAATAAGGATATTAAAGGCATACACAAAGCCATTGCTGCAGGTAACGGAGGCGCCGATGGCGTTCATCAGGTGCAGATCATAGCGCGGGCTGGAGTTGGCGACCATCGTGACGGCACAACGCCGACGAGCCGTACGATCAAGCTTGGCAAGCGCACCTTTTAGATTAGTCGTCGTAACCGACCGACTGGCAAAGGCAACATCCACCGCCTTTGCGACCGGTCCAACCAAATCCCAATCATCATCCCAAGCAAGCTCAAGCGGCGTAATGCGATTCTCGAGCCCATAGTACTCAATGCCAGCATCAAGCGTGCCCAACATAGCAGGGGAGAAATCAGCCGCAATCACAGGATGCCCAGCCTGAGCAAGCGGAATAGCAATCGACCCAGCCCCACATCCCATATCCAGCACCGACTCGCGGGGCTCAAGCGCCAATAGCTTTATAAAATCCCGGGCATACGGAGCAGTCTCAAGTGGCCGAAAATGCCGAGCTCGCTTATCCCATTCAAAAGAATCATCAGCCCGCCGCCGACTAGCTTGCAAGCGCACCATTCGCCATTCCAATCCGCGGAAAGCAGCTCAGAATGAATCAAATCATCAGCCACGGGCCATTTCCCCTTACAACAAAAAAGCGACTCCTCCCAAAAGAAGAGCCGCAACCAGCATATATCAGAAAGAACCGATCCAACGCCAAACCGCCATACCAGCCTAGTGGTGCAGGAGCGAAGCAACTGCAACCGGGATAGAACCCAACTGAGGTCCCGTTGTGTGGGAGCCCCGGGGAGGGCAAATATATAAGGTCGATCGCGAGTTCCGCACGAGCCGGAGAGCACTTAATGTGCTCTCCGTGCGAGTCAGGACTGTTCGAGCAGGCGACCTTATATATTTGCCCTCCCCGGGGCTCCTCGCCCGAACCCCTCAGCTAGTTCTTCAGCGAGTTCAGCGGTGCCGGGAAGCGTCCACCGCGATGGGCAAGCACGGTGCCGGCGTTGGGGTTCACCGGCATGATGGGTGCACGGCCGAACAGGCCACCGTACTCGACGCAGTCGCCCACGCCCTTGTCGATGGCAGGGATCACGCGGACGGCCGTGGTCTTGTTGTTGATGACGCCGATGGCCATCTCGTCGGCGATGATGCCGGCGATGGTCTCGACCGGGGTGTCGCCGGGGATAGCGATCATGTCCAGGCCGACGGAGCACACGCAGGTCATGGCCTCGAGCTTCTCGAGCGAAAGCGCACCGGCCTCGACGGCGGCGATCATACCGGCGTCCTCGGACACAGGGATGAAAGCGCCCGAGAGGCCGCCCACGCTGGAGCTGGCCATGACGCCGCCCTTTTTGACGGCATCGTTGAGCATGGCGAGCGCACAGGTCGTGCCGGGGCCACCGCAGGTGCCCACGCCGATGATCTCGAGGATGCGCGCGACGGAGTCGCCGATGGCAGGCGTGGGAGCCAGCGACAGGTCGACAATGCCTTTCTCGACACCCAGACGATGGGCGGCCTCGCGGCTCATGAGCTCGCCGGCGCGGGTGATCTTAAAGGCGGTCTGCTTAATCTTCTCGGCGACTTCCATCATCGATGCGGAATCGGGCAGCGTCTCCAGGGCTGCGGCCATAACGCCGGGGCCCGAGACGCCTACGTTGATGACGGCGTCGGCCTCGCCACCGCCGTGGACGGCGCCCGCCATAAACGGGGAGTCCTCGACCATGTTGGCAAAGCAGACAAACTTGGAGGCGCCAACGGAATCCTGGTCGGCCGTGAGCTTGGCGGCGTCGATGATGGTCTGGGCGGCCATGAGCACGGCATCCATGTTGATACCGGCGCGCAGGCTAGCGACGTTGACGCTGGAGCAGACGCGGCTCGTGGTGGCGAGCGCCTGCGGAATGGACTGGATGACGCGGCGGTCGGCGTCGCCGATGCCCTTCTGGACGAGTGCGGAGAAGCCGCCCAGGTAATCGATGCCGAGCGTCTCTGCCGCGCGGTCGAGGGCATGCGCGATGGGGGTGAGGTCCTCATCCTTGCAGCACGCGGCGATCTGCGCCACCGGGGTGACGGAAACGCGCTTGTTGACGATGGGGATACCGTACTCGCGCTCGAGGTTCTCGGCGGTCTCGACCAGATGTTCAGCCGTGTGCGTCACGTGGTCGTAGATCTTCGTGCACATGCGGTCGAGGTTCTCGTCACCGCAACCCATGAGCGAAACACCCATGGTGATGGTCCTGATGTCGAGGTTCTGCTCCTCAACCATGCCGCGGGTTTCCGCGATTTCTGCGGGCGTGATCGCCATCCTTGCGCTCCTATCTGCCAAAACGAGCATAGTCTTTTCTATTCTAACGTGCCGCACGTGCCAAGTGGCGCGTGCGGCACGTTTTGGTGCGGGGTTGTTTCCGTTGTGTTACCGCCCAAAGACCTCTTCGGCGATACGGGCGCTTTCGGCGGCGTCCTTGGCGTAGTAGTCCGCGCCGATCTGCTTGGCGTATTCGGGGGTGAGTACGGCGCCGCCTACGATGATCTTGACGTCCGGCACCTCGGCATGAAGCAGCTTGATGGTCTCTTCCATGGCCACGACGGTGGTGGTCATAAGCGCCGAGAGGCCGACGAGTTTGATATCGCGCTTCTTGACGGTCTTGAGTACCTCCTGCGGATCGACGTCGCGGCCCAGGTCAAAGACGGTGTATCCGTAGTTGTCGAGCAGCATCTTAACGATGTTTTTGCCAATATCGTGGATGTCGCCCTTGACGGTGGCCACGCAGATCTTGCCCTTGTCGGCAATCTCGCCGGCGGGCATCAGGCGCTTGATGGTGTCGAAGCCCACGCGTGCGGCCTCGGCCGAGGCCATAAGCTGCGGCAAGAAGAACTTGCCCTGGTCAAAGAGGACACCAACCTCGTCGAGGGCGGGGATAAAGTGATTGTTGATGAGGTCCATGGCATCGTGGTCTGCCAGCAGACGCTCGGTCTCGGCGGCGATCTCGCCTTTGCGGCCCGAGACGACCATGCGACGAATCGGGTCGTCGTTGCCGTCGGTGCCGGCGGTGCCAGCAGCGGGCGCAGCGTCGGTCGATACCGCCTGGGCCGCCGCCGGGTTCGCGGCGATCTTGTACGGATCGGTCCAGCCGGCGTAGCGCTCGATGTATCCGGTCGAGCCCTCGTCCTCAACGCTCAAGACGCGATAGCTGTAGACGGTATCCATAAAGCGCTTGGAACCCGGGTTCATGATGGGGGCGTCCAGGCCAGCGCCAAAGGCGGCAGCCAAAAAGACCGAACCCAGGAGCGGCCGCGCGGGCAGGCCAAAGCTGATGTTCGACACGCCGAGCGCGCATTTGACGCCCAGGCGCTCCTTGCACAGGGACATGGCGCGCAGGATCTGCTCGGCCTGGCGCTGGTTGGTTGAGGCGGTCATGACCAGGCAGTCGATGAGGATGCGGTCCGGTCCGATGCCGTAGCGGGCGGCCTCGGCCACGATGCGCTCGGCGATGGCGAAGCGAGCCTCGGCGGTATCGGGGATGCCGCCTTCGTCGAGCGTGAGGCCGACGACATTGGTGCCGTAGTGGGCGACCAGCGGAAAGATCTCATTCATGATCTGCTGCTTGCCGTTGACGGAGTTGATGATGGGCTTGCCGGCATAGCGGCGTACGGCGGCCTCGACGGCGGCGGGATCGGTGGAGTCGATCTGCAGCGGCAGCAGCGTGGAGCCTTGGAGCTGCTCGGTCGCCTGTTGAATGATCTTGACCTCGTCGATCTCGGGCAGGCCCACGTTGACGTCCAGGATGTCAGCGCCCTGCTCCTGCTGACTGATGCCCTGGCTCACGACGTAGTCCAGGTCGCCGTCGCGCAGGGCCTGCTGCAGGCGCTTTTTGCCGGTGGGGTTGATGCGCTCGCCGATGACGGCGATCTTGTGGCCGTCGCAGGGAAGGTCCACCACGGTCTGGGCGCTCGTGACCGACATGCTGGGCTTGCGGTGACGCGGGCTGGGCGTGTGGTTGTCGATGAGCGTGCGCAAGGCGGCCATGTGCGTGGGCGTGGTGCCGCAGCATCCGCCGACGACGCCAACGCCGTCCTCGATCATGCCGGCGACGGCCTCAGCGTACTCGGGTGTCTGGACATCAAAGACGGTGTTGCCGTTGTCGTCCACGCGGGGGAGTCCCGCATTGGCCTGCACCATAACGGGCTTGTCGGTAACGGTGAGCATGCGTTCGGCGAGCCCGCGGAGCTCGGCCGGTCCCTGACTGCAGTTGATGCCCAAAACGTCGGCGCCGATGGCGTCGAGCGTGATGGCGGCGACCTCGGGGCTCGTGCCCAGGAAGGTGCGTCCGTCTTCCTCAAAGGTCATGGTGGCAAAGACGGGCAGGTCGGAGTTCTCGCGGCAGGCGAGGACTGCCGCCTTGATCTCGGCCAGGTCGGTCATAGTCTCGATAATAAAGAGGTCGACGCCCGCAGCGACGCCGGCGTGCACTTCCTCGGCAAAGAGGTCGTAGGCCTCGTCAAAGCTGAGGGTGCCCAGGGGGCGCAGCAGGGCGCCGATGGGGCCGATGTCGCCGGCGACGTAGCGGGCGCCGGCCTCGCGGGCGCAGGTGACGGCCGCGGCAAAGACGTCTGCCACGGTGGCAGCACCGTCGAGCTTGTGGGCGTTGGCGCCAAAGGTGTTGGCGGTGATCACGTCACAGCCAGCCTCGACATATTGACGTTGGATATCGGTGATAACCTGGGGCTCCTCAAAGTTGAGCAGCTCGGGCAGAGCGCCCGCCTTCATGCCGGCGGCCTGCAACATGGTGCCCATGCCGCCGTCAAACAGCAGGTGCCCCGTGCCCTCGATGGCCGCACGCAGGCGTTCATCCTTAATGTGCAGGTCGTCGATCGTGCGCGTCTTGTACGCGGCGCCGTTGCGACGGGCAGCATCAACAGGCGCCGCCAGTGCAGCGCCGTCAGAATCATGGGTGATAAGTATGTTTGAGCTATTCGCCATGTGCGTCCATTTCGTCTAGAGCCCACTGAGGGATTTCTATTTGTAGGGATTTGTCGGGCTCGATGTCTTCGATTCGTTTGTTGTAGTAGACAAGAAGTCGTGCAACATTTAATCGAATTAGGCTTCGCTTGTAGAACGATAATTCTTCAATATTGATGCCAATAAACGATTCGAGCGCGATAACCTGTACGCAATCGCCGAGCCCCTCACTTTCGAACAGTCCGTAAGCGAAGGAAACTTTATTGCGGGGGACAACAACGATGGGCCGAATGCCATTTCGAATGTTATCTCGGCATCGATCGGTCAACTTGGCCATCGGCGATACAGTTACATGAAATGCAGCATCATTGATTTGGAAATCGCCAGAACGGTCAGTCTGCTGGTCAGCAGCGTTTGAGTTGTCCTTTCCGATTTCTATGGTTGGAAATAACATTTCAAGTTTTGCACCTACCAGGTGCTGTGCGACCGTGCCTGTTGGTTTATCGGATCGCAGGCTTGCTTCGGCCAGGATATCTTCGACAATGGCAGAAATTGGTTTTTGAAGATCGATTTCGACTTTGATTCTCTGCCGGTTGAAGAAGTCGACCTGGATACGCTCGACGAAGAAGTTGGCGATTGCATTCGCAGCTTCAAGACGAGCGTCTTCACAAGTGTCGCTGGGCAGGGTAGAGTTGATGATCGCGGCAAGCTCAAGCGCCATTGGAAGCGTGCCGCGTGAGGTCCTGCCGCCTTCTGATGCGAAGGCGCGCGTTTCCCCATGTCTGGCTAAAACTGTTTTGATGCATGCCCCACTTAGGCCTCGTACTTGGCTCCCCTTGTCCGATTGCACGTAATCGTTGGTGAGCGGGAAACGGTTTTGCAACAGCTCGCTTATGCCTATGCCAACCGCCATGACGTTGCGGTTGACATTGCCTCGCTTGTTTCGCTTGGATTCGTACCAGAGCTCAATGGCATTCAAGACGTTTTTATTGGGCTCGCTCAAGGAGTAATTTGCCATTTCCATCATCGCTCACTCCATTCCTTGAAGACATTAACGCGGGCTTGACTGCATTTTTTATAAGCCAGGTGACAACTGGCACGGCAACTGCATCGCCGAATGCATAACGAATCTGAGCATCCGAGAAGCCGCTAAATTGATATGAGCCGGCACCTTGGAGACGAGCATATTCAGTTCCAGTCATCCAGCGAACTTTTAACTTTCCGTTTTCGCATATAACGACTGCCTGTCTTGATGAGCCGCCGCGAGCCGTTCTTAGGCATCCGGCAATTTCCTCTTCGCGGATTTCCCAGCGTACAACGCCCGACCGCGTGCGACGATAAGCAGTGCGAACAATTTTTGCACTGGCATTTAAGAAGCGCTGAAGGCGATCTTCTTGATGTGGCGCAAGTGAATCGGTAAATGCTTGCACTTGGTTCTTGTCCCACCAACGCTTGTCGTCCTCGGGAATATTTTCAACTACCGTTGCGAGGCCTGTCATGCGAAGTGGACTCGGCTCGTTTAGGTGAGAGATGTGTGTAATGAGCGAAGGGTCGGAGTGAATCCAGGAGACCTTTTCAGGTCGAAGCGAGGAATCGAGTCGGCTGTTGGGAAGGGGATTTTTTAATCCGACGACAAACATGCGGGGGCGAGACTGGGGAAGCCAGTGCCGTGCGTCGATAAAATAGGCATCGCATGAATAGCCCAATCGATTAAATTCCTGGCAAACGAGTCTAAAGTCATCACTGTTATTAGACGTCGCAAGGCCGATGACGTTTTCGAGAACAATTGCCCGCGGGGCGCGATCGCCCATTCCTTCGATGGCCTTAATAAAGCCAAAGAACGCACTAGACTCTTTGCCAGAGATAAGCCCCTCCCGGTTCCCCGCGAGAGATAGGTTTGTGCAAGGGCTTGATGCCCATGCGATGTCGGCTTGGGGTATCAGGTCGGGATCGAGTGCGTGGACATCCTGCTCGACTAGATGTTCATCGCCCCAACGCTGGCTGTACATGGCGCATTTAGTATGGTCTATGTCGTTTGCCCAGATTGTTTTGATTCCGGCTTTTGCCATGCCGGCACGAGCCAGGCCAATGCCTGAAAAAAACTCAAGCGCGGTAAGTTGTGGCGAGAACTGCAGAATGTTGTGCATGTACTGGCTTTCAGATAGTTGTTATTTGGCCTCTTATGGTACTTGTTTGCGAGGACATCTGCTTACAAACGGATGCGATTCCCTCGATACCGAGCCATCAATTGACATTTTATTCAGAATACGAATAGCAGGTGGTGTGGGCGGCGCGGAAGCGGCAGTGTTCGCGCATACGGCAGATATTGCAGGTGGGGCGGGTTTGGGCGTCGTGGACTTCACCGTCGAACAGGCCAATCACCGCGGTCACGCTCTTGGTGGGCATGAGCAGGCTGGTGGGTGTGACGGTGAGTCCAATGAGGCGCGTGGCGTTGAGCGCATCCACGATCGAGCGCTGAGCCGAGAGCGGGCAGTCGCCGTAGCCGGGGCTAAAGCGCCAGTTGCCGGCGAGTCCGTGTGCGGCAGCCGCAGCCTTGACCTGCTGGTCCATCTGCTCAACGGCTGCCTCAACATATGCCGAGCATGCGGCGTCGAGCACGGCACCTTCCAGAGGCTGCTGGGCTCCGGTGGTGCGCAGACGGCGCTCGGCGGCCATGCCGAGGGTGCAGGCCATCAGCGCGGCCATGCGGGCGTCCTTAAGGTGGCGGTAGATATCGCGACCCCGCAGCTCGACATTGGAGCCAACCAGGCGGATACAAGGTTCGCCCTGCTCGTCGACGCCCGTGGCATCGACGGCAAAGACGCGACGTACACCGCGTGGCTCGATATCCAACTCCAGGCGCTCGACCACAAGCTCAATGCGTTGCGACAGTTCGGGCTCGATCTGCTGGCCGCCGTAGCCCAGATAGCGAAGCATCTCGGCGCGATCGACGCGGGGATGATGGGCAGTGTCGACACGGTAAAGCGCCGGCGACGCAAGGTCAGCCGGTACTTCGACAGTGGTTGTATCGATATGCGGTTTTTCCATTACCCTAGGCGCTCCATAATGGTCGCGGCGATCGCAGGACGATTCATAGTGTACAGGTGCAGACCGTCGGCACCGTGCTCTTTGAGGTCGCAAAGCTGGCGGGTGGCATACTCTACACCGGCTGCCTGCAGGCTCTCGGGGTCGTTCTCGTACTTGGCGAGAATCTTGATGACGGGGGAGGGCAGCGACGCTCCGCACATAAAGACCATGCGGCTGATCTGGGACTTGCTCATAAACGGCATGATGCCCGCGGTGATGGGCACCGTGATGCCCGCTTTATCGGCAAGCTCGCGGAAGCGGTAGAAGCACTCATTATCAAAGAAAAGTTGCGTCACAAAGAAGCTTGCGCCGGCATCCTGCTTTTGCTTGAGGTATTCGACCGAGAGGCTGAGGTCCTTGCAGGCAATGTGGCCCTCGGGGTAGGCCGCAGCGCCCACGCAAAAGCCGGCGTCGACGAGCTCGGGGATGAGGTCGCGGGCGTGGGCGTATTCGGAGGCGGGCTTGTCGTCCTCAGTCGCGCCGGCAGGGAGATCGCCACGCAGCGCCAGGATGTTATTCACGCCGGCGGTGCGGTACTCATCGATCTTGGCGGCGATATCGGCATGCGTGCGGCCGACGCAGGTGAGGTGCGCCACCGAGGGCGTATCGAATTCGCTCGTAATCATATGCGCGATGGGGGCGGTGGTGGCGCCGTTGCCCGAGCCGCCGGCAGAGCAGGTGACCGAGACAAAGCTCGGCGAAAGCTTGCACAGACTGCCTGCCACCTTGCGAGCCGTATCGAGGGTGAGCTCGCCCTTGGGCGGGAACATCTCAAACGAAACGGGCACGGTGCCCAGGGATGCTGCCTGCTTAAAAACCTCGTCGACGCGCATATCGTGCTCCTTTAGATACTTTAGTGCGATGTGTTGTAAGGATTCTACAGCACCGCTGCGCCACGCTGGAGTTTTACTTGCCATTTGGGAATACCAATCGAAGATGCTTCGCTATCGTCATTCCCTATAACAACGTAGCTCATTTGGGACGTGCCTCTATAGCCATCAACCAGTTGCCCAGGGTAGTCTTTTTGGGACGGGGCTTTTTTAGCTACCCTATGTCAAATATTGCCTTGAGCTTCGAAGATACCGGATGGGTAGCTAAAAAAGCCCCGTCCCAAAAAGACTACCCTTAAACCATGCGGGGAGGTCTGCAATTTATGCAGTTCGTTGGCTGTTGAGGGTGGTAATAATCCTGTGTTGCTGTAACCTCATTGATTGGTTTCGTGACAGCAACATAACGGTAATGTCGCGGAAACACGGCGAGTCTAAGCTAAGGCTCGTTCGTTAGTAATCAACACCGCTTCTCACGCGGTGCCGATACGAAGGGAGTTCCGTATGGCCGAACTTACTGACCGCTTCGGGACCATGGTGTTCTCTGAGGAAGTCATGAAGGACTGCCTCCCCAAGGACATTTGGAAGCGCCTTGCTGCAACCCTCGAGGGCGGTGAGCCGCTCGACCTAGATGTGGCCAACGCCGTTGCCCATGCCATGAAGGTCTGGGCCATCTCCAAGGGTGCTACGCACTACGCGCACTGGTTCCAGCCGCTTTCGGGCATCACTTCCGAGAAGCACGACAGCTTCCTCGAGCCTAACCACGACGGCACCGCCATTACCAAGTTTACGGGCAAGAACCTCATCCAGGGTGAGCCCGATGCCTCCAGCTTCCCCAACGGCGGCCTGCGCGCCACCTTCGAGGCCCGTGGCTACACCGCTTGGGATCCCACCAGCCCCGCCTTTATCAAGGACGATGTCCTGTGCATCCCCACGGCTTTCTGCTCCTACACGGGCGAGGCCCTGGACAAGAAGACCCCGCTGCTGCGCTCCATGACCGCGCTCTCGCGTGAGTCCAAGCGCGTTTTGGCGCTGTTCGGCAAGACGCCAAAGAAGGTCGTTCCTTCCGTGGGCGACGAGCAGGAGTACTTCCTGATCAAGAAGGACGCTTACCGCAAGCGCAAGGATCTGGTCATCACCGGCCGCACCCTCTTTGGTGCTGCCCCCTGCAAGGGCCAGGAACTCGAGGAGCACTACTTTGGCGCTATCCGCCCCACCGTCTCGGCCTATATGAAGGATCTGGACGACGAGCTGTGGGCGCTCGGCATTCCCGCCAAGACCAAGCACAACGAGGTCGCTCCCTGCCAGCATGAGCTCGCCCCCGTCTACGGTGAGGTCAACGAGGCCATCGACCAGAACTTGGTCATGATGGAGAAGATGAAGCTCATCGCCTCCCGCCACGACCTGGTCTGCCTGCTGCACGAGAAGCCGTTCGAGGGCATCAACGGTTCGGGCAAGCACAACAACTGGTCGCTCGGCACCGAGTCCGAGAATCTGCTCGATCCGGGTGACACCCCGCTCGACAACCTGCAGTTCATCGTCTTCCTCACCGCGGTGATCGAGGCCGTCGATAACTATCAGGAGCTCCTGCGTGCCTCTGTTGCCTCGGCCGGCAATGACCATCGTCTGGGCGCCAACGAGGCTCCTCCGGCGATTATGTCCATCTTCCTGGGTGACCAGCTTACCGAGGTTGTCGAGAAGATCATCGATGGCAAGGCTTCCGTCCATGCCACGCGCGGCGTGCTCGACCTGGGCGCCGATACCCTGCCCAAGCTGATGCAGGACAACACCGATCGCAACCGCACCTCCCCGTTTGCCTTCACCGGCAACAAGTTCGAGTTCCGTGCCTGCGGCTCCGAGCAGAACGTCTCCGACTCCAACCTGGTGCTCGATGCCGCCGTGGCCAAGTCGCTCAAGTCCTTCGCCGACGCGCTTGAGGGCACGCCCGAGGATAAGTTCCAGGACGCCGCGCTCGAGTACTGCAAGAAGGTCCTGACCGATCACCAGCGCATCCTGTTCTCTGGCGACGGCTACTCCGATGAGTGGCCCGTTGAGGCCGAGAAGCGCGGCCTTGCCAACAACAAGACCACGGCCGATGCCCTGCCCGCCTTTGTTTCCGATAAGGCCATTGCGCTCTTTGAGGAGACGGGTGTCCTGACCCGCGCCGAGGCTCAGTGCCGCTACGACTGCAAGCTCGAGAAGTACAACAAGCTCATGAACATCGAGGCCACCACGATGGTTCGCGAGGCACGCCGTACCTATCGCCCGGTCATTACCGCCTATGCCACCAAGGTCGCTAAGGGCCTTGAGGCTATCCGTGCCGCCGGCGCCGAGGCCGCCATGCAGTGTGAGCAGAACACGCTCAACAAGCTCTGCAACGGCATCACTACCATCAACGACTCCATCAAGGCGCTCGACGCCGTGCATCAGAAGGCCGAGGCCCTCGATGGCCAGGAGCAGGCCAACGTGTACGCGCACGAGGTCGTTCCCGCTATGGATGCGCTGCGTGCCGCCGTGGACGCTATGGAGGAGATCGTGGCCGCCGACTACTGGCCGGTCCCGACCTACGACGATATCCTGTTCTACGTGTAACAGACACGTTTGATTATGCGCGCGAAGGGGGTCTCGCCTGTGCGAGGCCCCCTTTTTGCTGCTCAGATCTATTATGGACGTGCTGCCGGGCAAGCGTTTCGTGCGAGGCATCTCAAAAGATGTAACCTGTTTTGGCGCACATTTGGCGCACATGTGCCGAAACGAAAACAGGCCAAGATGAAAAACGAACCCGCGCGACTTAACATCGCGCGGGTTCGAACAAAATGCAAATGGTGCCCCCAGCGGGATTCGAACCCGCGATATCCACCTTGAAAGGGTGGCGTCCTTGGCCGCTAGACGATGGGGACAGCGGGAAAGAGTATAGCAGACTTTTTTGCCGGCGCGTATATCGTTGGCAAACTGGAAAACCACCACATAGGAGCTGGCTCTCTATCCCGATTTTCAAACATCTCAATCTGTAACATCTGGGCTGATAAATCGGCTCTATGTGTTACAGATCGAGACAAAAGGCAGGCGTCGGGACGAACATCTCATTCTGTAACAGTAAGACGACTTTTAACGGTCTAGATGTTACAGATTGAGACAAACCGCTGGGACGGGTCAAAACCACCACAAAGGTGCCTGTCCCCTTTGTGGTGGTGGGGTGCTAGGGGAGGAGCTTCATCGCGGCGTCGTGGGCAGCGTGCTCGTAGGTGTCGTCGAGGGGTTTGAGCGGCAGCAGGGCGGCGGCCTGTGCGTCGCCACGGCGCTCGAGGGCGTGGGCGATGAGCCAGTCGGCGAGCTCGGGGTTCTTGGGCAGTGCCGGTCCGTGTAGGTACGTGCCGATGACACCCTTGTAGATGAGACCCTCAAAGCCATCGTCGCCGTTGTTGCCGGTGCCCGTGACGACGGACGTTCCAAGCGGCGTGGCATCGGCGTCCAAAAGCGTGCGGCCGCCGTGGTTCTCGAAGCCAACAAAGGGCTCGGGCGCCAGGTCGGTCTTGACGGCGACGTTGCCGATCAGGCGGTCGGAACCGCGCACGGTCTCGGCGGCAATGACGCCCAGGCCCTCGATGCGATTTTCGCCCATATAGTACGAACGGCCGAGCAGCTGATAGCTGCCGCAGATGGCGAGCAGCGAACCGCCGTCCTCAACATAGGCTGCGACCTTGTCTTTTTGGGCGAGCAGCTCGTGTGCCACGGCTAGCTGGTCGCGATCGGATCCGCCGCCCATCATGACGATATCGGCATCATGCAGATCGAGCACCTCGCCCATGCGGACCTCATCCACGCGAACGGGGATGCCGCGCCAGGCGCAGCGGCGCTCGAGGGCGATGACGTTGCCGCCGTCGCCATAGAGGTTGAGGGCATCGGGATACAGGTAGACGATGCGCAGCGGATGCGAGAGCTCGACTGGCGCGACGCCAACGGGGACGGCACTGCCATTGGTGCACTTTGCAGCGTGGGCGGCAACCGTAGCCGCATCGGTGTCTTTAAGTCCGTCGAGCTCCTTGACCAGCGGTGGAAAGGCCGTGTAGTTGGCGACGGCGTAGAAGGTGTCATCGGCGGCCTCGTCTGCCACGGCGCCAATTGCCTGCGCGACGTCCGAGATAATCGCGGCATCGATGCCGGCGTACTTGAGGCGCACCTGCATGTCGTGCGCGCGTGTGCCGCCGGCAAAGGCGACAAGCCCCGTTGTGTCGGCGATGCGCTCAAAGTCGACGTCGTAGATCCACGATACATCGTGGCCGTCGGCATCGTTGTCATTGAGGAAGAAAGCGCAGAGTCTGCCGCCTGCTGTCTTGATGGACTGGATCTGGCGATCGAAGCCTACGGGATTCTTAGCCAGGTTGGCCTCGACGGTGCGGCCGGCGATATCCCAGCGCCCCATACGACCACCGGCGGGCACATAGGCATCGAGCGTAGGCTGCAGAAGCGCCGCGTCCACGCCCAATTCGTGCGCGGTAAAGAAGGCGGCGGCAACGTTATAGACCATGTACAGGCCGTTGTAGCGCGTGGCGATGTGTACGGCAGCAGCGTCGGGCGCAGATCCAAAGACCAGGTCAAAGCCGTAGCCGTCGCAGCCGAGCTCCACGCCCGTCACGCGACGGACAAGCCCAGGGCGGGCCCAGCCGCACGAGGGGCAATGATAGGCGCCAAGTTGCCCGTACTGCACATAGTCGTACTCCAACGGTGCGTTGCACTGTGAGCAAAAACGTGAGTCGCTAATGCGGTCGGACTCGGTGTTGGTGGCGCCGTCGATGCCAAAGGCGATGCTTGCATTGGGAACGCGCGCGGCAATCGCGGCACACAGCGGGTCGTCGGCGTTGTAGATGAGCGTTGTTGCCGGAGAGAGCTCCAACGCATGGGCGATGACGTCTTGGGTATGGTCGATCTCGCCGTAGCGGTCTAGCTGGTCGCGGAACAGGTTGAGCAGCACAAAGTACGTCGGCTTGAGCTTGGGCAGAACGCGTACGGTGTAAAGCTCATCGCACTCAAAAACGCCCACGCGCTTGCCGCTGGCAGTGTGCTTAAGGCCGCCGCGGGCCTCGAGCAGTGCGCCCACCACGCCCGGCTCCATGTTGTTGCCGGCGCGGTTGCATACCACGGTAGCACCGCTGGCAGCAACGGCGTCGGCGATGAGGTTGGAGGTGGTGGTCTTGCCGTTGGTGCCGGTGACCACTACGCTGCGGTCGACAAGGCCCGCGAGGTCGCTCAGCAACTCGGGGTCGATCTTCATGGCGATGCGGCCGGGGAGTACGCCGCCCTGGCGCTTAAGGACGGAGCGCAGTCCCCAGCGAGCGATATCGCTCGAGGTGCAGGCAAGAGATGAGCGGAGGTTCATGAAACCGTTCCTAACGTAAACGACATGGTCGGGTCGAGTGCGTCACTAAAATCCGTAGCGGCGCGCAAATTCCTGGGCAAGCTGCGACACGTCTTCGCAGGCATTGGCCCAGGGGGCAAAGTCGGGGGTGTCCGAGATAATGCCGTCCGCTTCCCAAACGGCTTGGTGCGAAAGATCCCAGGGATCGCGTGGCTCGGGTCGGCAGGGAAGGTACGGTGTCTGGTACATGGGATTCAGCAAGAAGAACGCGCCGCCCTCGCAGCGGTTAGCGAACTCACGCAGCGCACGCGCCGCCGGACGCATCTTGTTCGTTTTGAACAAGAGGATCGTGCGGGCGAGCAGGTACCAGGGGGAGTTCTCGAGTGCATCGGCCCCCACCTGTTCCTCGAGCTGGTGAGCCAGGGCAAAAAAGCCGTCCTGGTCTTCCAGGCGAGCGAGGGCGAGCAACACGGTGCCGGCAGCTCGGGTGGGATAGCCTTCTGCCTTAAGGACGCGGCGGGCGTAGTTGGCGGCAGCGCGGTAGCGGGCGCTCGCCATGCACAGCTGCGAGATAGCCTCGAGCGTGTGGAGCCACCCGATAAGTGCCGGCTCGCTCACGGTGAGATCTGACGCCGTCACACCGTCCGTCAAAACCTTGTTGGCCCAGTAGTGCGGGGCTTCCATATCAAACCCGGGCACGCTTTGCTGCAGGTAATCGGCCGTGGTTGCCTCGAGCTTCATCAGGTCGCCCAGGCAGGCATCGACGGGTGTGTCCGCCAGGATGATGGCGAGCAACTGGGCATCGACGGCAAGCGCATCGATACGGACGATCTTGAGCAGCTCATCGCGCATATCGTCGAACAGGCGGTTGCGCGTCTGCTCAAACTCCTCGTCGCTGCCCATGTCCTCGATGCAATGGAGCTCGTCGAGCAGGTGGCGGTGAACACCGGCATAGGACAGCAGCGCCTGGGCATGCTCGGACTGCGCATACTTTTGGGGATTCGCGCTAATGTCGTTATGGACAAGCTCGCGTGCTGCATCGGTGAGCTCGGGGTGCGACGCCAGATAGGTGCGCTCCAAGTAGGCGGGGATGTAGACGCTCGGATCCATTAGAGGTCCCCTCCCTTAAATGGAAGCCCCTGCTCGGCTGCGCGCAGGATGCGCTCGTCGATCTGGGAACGCACGATGTCGCTGGTGGCGACCCAGGCGGCAAAGCTGGCGTTGTCGGGAGCGCCCAGGCCCTCCTGCAGCACCGGCGTCGCCTCGGACAGTGCAAGGACGAGCTCATCGGTGGAGCCCACGCCCACGTTGACGCGGGCATAGACGCCATCGGGAAATTCGGTTTGGAAGTAGAGCGCCTCGGCTGCGTGCGGGCATGAGCGTGCAAGGATGCGCAGGTAGTGCTCGGCGTCCTCGTAGTCTAGCTCGCGCCAGGCAGCGCTCATCAGCGCGATGAGCGTCCACGGGTCTAAGTCGCGCTCCGCGTCCTTGGGACGACGGCGCAGCGGCGTGTTGGCGAGATAGGGGACGGAGTGGGCGGAGCGAAAGCGCTTGAGCTCCTCGGCGGGGTATTCGAGCTTTGCCATGGCGAGCATCGCGGTGTGGCGGACACCTGCGGGGTCGTTGGGCGCAAAGTCCAAGCTGCGATTCGCTGCCTCCAGTGACATGCGGTAACGGCCGCTAATGAGCGCGCGCGATGCTAAGGCGGCAAGCCAGCGCAGGTAGGGACGGCGGGTCAGGTCGCCTGCAGCCTCACGCTCGTAGGGGTCTTGCGCCGAGGCGATCTTGAGTGCCAGATCGTGCTCCACCTCGTCGCACTTGGACACCAGATACTGCACGTAGTCCTCGTTGGAGTCGGCGGTGAGTGCCGTCAGCATGCGCTGGGCATCCCAGTTGGCCGGATCGAGTGCGGCCGCCTCGCGAAGCATGTTCTCGGCAGCTGCCTCTTCCTGCTCTGCCTGGGCATCGTCAGGGATAAAGGGAATTCGGTAGTCGACGGCCTCGACCACCTTGGCAATCAGATGTCCGGCGCGGTCGCGGTCGTGCACGATGAGCGGCGCGGGGTTGCGGGTGAATTGCTCCATCAGACGCTCGACGGCGGGGCCGTCGGTGAGCGGGATATTGTCGCGGCGCAAGGCCTCAAGAACGAGGCGATGGCAATCTTCTTGAATGGGATCGAATGCCATGGGGCCTCCTTTGCTGCGGTTAGGGTTCAAATATCTCTATATAAGGTTCTAGTTTACCCGCATGTGGCACACCGGGGGTGCCGCACTTGGACTTGCACCTTTGCACCACGAAGACGGATGTCACACAAATGTCGGCACCTTGGACGACCGAGTGGTATCACGGTGCCGCAAACGGTCGATTTTTGGCGGCGAACGGTGCATATTTTGGAGGGGCACAGTCCTGCCCGGGATATGTAGTCAGCCTTGATAAAACGTTTGCCCAGCTTGGGAGTATGGATGCCGCACAAGGGTCTTCAGGGATAGAAAAAACGTTTCATCATTGGCGGCTTTAGGTGAATAACTGACCAACCAGAACGGTAAAATAGTGTTTGTCTGAGCGTTGAGACGTTTAGACATTGCGCATTGTCATCGCCGGCAACGCGCAAAATGGTCCTAACGGAGCCAATCGGGTGCTCCGTTATATACGCAAGTCTAAGAGGGGCTTGTTTAGGAGGCACAGTATGGGACGTTTTACCAATCCTCGCGATCTGTACTTTGGTGAGGGCGCTCGTCACGAGGTCAAGAACCTCAAGGGCAGCAAGGCCATCATCGTGAGCGGCGGCGGCTCCATGCGCCGCGGCGGTTTTCTGCAGGACGTCGAGGCCGACCTTAAGGAGGCCGGTTTCGAGGTCAAGCTGTTCGAGGGCGTCGAGTCCGACCCGTCCGTCGAGACGGTCATGAAGGGCGCCGAGGCCATGCGCGAGTTCGAGCCCGACTGGATTGTCGCCATTGGCGGCGGCTCGCCCATCGATGCCGCTAAGGCTATGTGGCTGTTCTACGAGTATCCCGAGGAGACCTTCGAGGAGGCCGTCGTCCCGTTCTCCTTCCCCGAGCTCCGTCAGAAGGCTCACTTCTGCGCCATCTCCTCTACCTCCGGTACCGCTACCGAGGTCACCGCGTTCTCCGTCATCACTGACTACGCCAAGGGCATCAAGTACCCGCTGGCCGACTTCAACATCACCCCTGATGTCGCCATCGTCGACCCCGAGCTCACCTACACCATGCCTGCCAAGCTGTGCGCTCACACCGGTATGGACGCTTTGACCCATGCCATCGAGGCCTATGTCTCCACTGCCGGCTCCATGTACACCGACGCCAACGCCCTGCACGCCATCCGCGAGATCGTCGAGTGGCTGCCCAAGTCCTATGCTGGCGATCATGAGGCTCGCCAGCACATGCATGACGCTCAGTGCATCGCCGGCATCGCCTTCTCCTCGGGTCTGCTGGGCATCGTCCACTCTATGGCTCACAAGACCGGTGCCGCCTTCTCCGGCGATCATATCATCCACGGTTGCGCCAACGCCATGTACCTGGGCAAGGTTATCCAGTTCAACGCCAAGGATGCTCGCGCCAAGAGCCGCTACGCTTTCATCGCCAAGGAGATCCTGCATCTCGCCGGCGAGACCGAGGACGAGCTGGTCGAGGCTCTGGTTCAGGAGATCCGCGACCTTAACGACAAGCTCGATATCCCGCAGGGCATCAAGAACTACGGTGCCAAGGGCGTGAAGGCCGACGAGTCCATCATCGATTACGATGAGTTCGAGGCCAAGAAGCACGACGTTGCCGCCAACGCCATCCTCGACGCCTGCACGGGCTCCAACCCGCGCCAGCCGTCCCAGGAGGAGATGGAGCAGCTGCTCGAGTGCGTCTACACCGACACCCCGGTTACGTTCTAATCAGTTCGCCTTGTTCTGATGAGGGGCTCCGCACGCAGCTGTACGGAGCCCTTTTTCTTTAGAGATTGGGATTAACATGGCTGCAATTTTCAATAGCCCCAGCAAGTATATCCAGGGTCCTGATGAGCTTGCAAAGCTCGGCTCCTACGTTGAGCCGCTCGGCGGCAAGGCCCTCGTCATCGTGACGCCTTCGGGCAAGAAACGTGTCGGCGCAAAGATTGAGGGCGGTTTTACCGAGGCTAAGGCCGAGCTGCTGTTTGAGGACTTTAACGGCGAGTGCTCCAAGGGCGAGGTCGATCGCCTGGTTGCGCTCGCTCGCGACAACGGCTGTGACATCATCGTCGGCGTCGGTGGCGGCAAGATCCTCGACACCGCGAAGGCCGTCGCCTATTACCTGGAGTCCCCGGTTATCATTTGCCCCACCATCGCCTCGACCGATGCACCGTGCTCGGCACTTTCGGTGCTCTACACCGACGACGGCCAGTTCGATAAATATCTCTTCCTTAAGGCAAACCCCAACATTGTCCTTATGGATACGACGGTTATCGCGGCGAGCCCGGTGCGCCTGACGGTTTCCGGTATGGGCGATGCGCTCGCAACCTATTTCGAGGCCCAGGCAACGCACGATGCCGACGGCGGCACCTGCGCCGGCGGTAAGGGCGGAATGGCCGGCCTGGCGCTCGCCAAGCTCTGCTACGAGACGCTTATGGCCGATGGCGTCAAGGCCAAGGTTGCGCTGGAGAAGGGTGCGCTCACGCCTGCCGTCGAGCACATCATCGAGGCAAACACGCTGCTTTCGGGCATTGGCTTTGAGAGCTCGGGCCTTGCTGCTGCCCATGCCATCCACAATGGTCTGACGATGCTGCCCGAGTGCCACGGCATGTATCACGGCGAGAAGGTCGCCTTCGGCACCATCGTTCAGCTGGTACTCGAGGATGCCCCGACCGAGAAGCTCGAGGAAGTCTTGGGCTTCTGCATTGAGCTGGGCCTGCCGGTCACGATGAAGGAACTTGGCGTTGCCGAGCTTACGCGCGAGCAGGCCATGATTGTTGCCGAGGCCGCCTGCGCGCCCGATGACACCATGTGCAACATGCCGTTTGAGGTGACGCCCGAGATGGTCGCAAACGCCATCCTGGGTGCCGACGCGCTGGGCCACTACTACCTTATGGATGAGTAAATCAAGCTAAGGAAGGGGCAAAGCCAGCAGATGGCTTTGCCCCTTTTTGCTATGGTGCAAAGGGGCAGGTTACTTTGCACCAATCGTTGTTTGATGAAGGGCGGATTCTCGTATGGCGCTTCCCATGGTTTATGGCGGTCCCGGCCGGTATGTTCAAGGGCCGGGCGAACTTTCGCGTCAGGGCAGGTATTTGTCATGGTTGGGTTGCGCTGCCTATGTCTTGTTTGACCAGGGCACCGAGGATCGGCTGTGCAGGCAGATTGTCGATGGATTTCTGGACGACGATCTGAGTGAGCCGTTCTTTAAGATTTATGACGGTCCGTGTACGGAAGAGGCCGTTGTAAAAATGGCTAAGGAAGCCCAGGCTGAGTATTGCGACATGGTGGTGGGTATTGGCGGCGGCAAGATGCTCGATATCGCCAAGGCAGTAGCGTTTTATGCCGAGTTGCCGTTGTGCGTATGCCCCACGGCGGCTTCGATGGACGGTCCGTGCAGTGCGATTTCGGTGCTGTATCACGAGGATGGGTCGTTCGACCGCTACCTGATGCTCGAGAAGAATCCAGATCTGGTCGTGGTTGATACCAACGTGGTCGCAGCGGCCCCACTGCGTATGACGGTCGCTGGTATGGGCGATGCGCTGGCAACGTACTTCGAGGCGCGTTCGTGCGCCGCGGCGCACGGCGCCAACGAGCACGGTGGCGCGCCGGGGCACTTGGCTCTGGCTGCGGCTCGTGCCTGCTACGACACACTTATGGAGTGCGGTGTCGCTGCCAAGCGTGATCTCAAAAAGGGGCGTACGTCGCCAGCGGTTGAACGCCTGATCGAGTGCAATATTCTGCTCTCGGGCGTCGGTTTTGAGAGCGGTGGCTTGGCGTTGGCGCATGCCATCGCCAACGGTCTGACGATCCTGCCCAAGTGCAAGGCCATGCATGGCGAAGCCGTGGCATTTGGCCTGGTGGTGCAGCTGCGCCTGGAGCGTGCGCCCGAGCTTGATCAGGTGCTCGAGTTTTGCCAGCGCGTCGGTCTGCCGACGACGCTCGAGGAGCTGGGTCTTGGCGAGATTTCCGATGCCGATCTGCAAAGTGTTGCAAATGCGGTCTTTAGAAACGAGCGCAACATGGCCAACGAGCAGGCCAAGGTGACCAAACAAAAGCTCGTGCAGCTCATGCGCGAGGCATAGTTTGGCGCTTGATTGACCTTGTGCAATCGAGGCGGCGATAGGCCATGGGCTATTTGCCGCAAAGATGCGCCGCGTGAAATTTGCCCGAGGCGTGGACCGATAGCGTATTATTATCTCTTGCTTGTTTGCACTGCTCAGGGAGGGGCCGCGCATGGCGCAGGAACACGATCTGTTTGATGACATTATCGAGATCAGCAAGGGTTTCGACTTTCTTAAAAACCCGCTTGGCGGTGTGGCCGATGCACTCGATCCGTCGGCGCCGCAGTGGAATCCTGCCGACTACAAGGAACGTCCGCGCGGCAACACCATTCCGTGCTTGACCTGCAAAAACGAAAAGAGCGGCTGCACCGCGTGCATGGATGTGTGCCCGGTGGACGCCATCGAGGTCGAGGAAGACGCCATCGAGATTCTCGACTCCTGCCGCAAGTGCGGCCTGTGCGCCGCCGCCTGCCCGACCGAGGCGATTATCTCGCCGCGCCTGGCGCCCAAAAACCTGTATGACGACATTGTCTCGGCGGCCACGAGCCACGAGACCGCCTACGTTACCTGCACGCGTGCCCTTAAGCGCATGCCGCGCGAGAATGAGGTCGTCGTTGCCTGCGTGGGCGATATTACGGCCGAGACTTGGTTCTCGGTACTGGCCGACTATCCCAACGTGAGCGTGTATCTGCCGCTGGGCGTGTGCGATAAATGCCGCAACACCGGTGGCGAGGACATGCTGGGCGAGGCGATTGCGAAGGCCGAGGAATGGGCCGGTACGGGTATGGGCCTAGAGGTCGATCCCAAGAGCCTCAAGTGCCATAAGCGTCGCGAGTACGAGCGCAAGGAATACATGGAAAAGATTGCCCGTACCACGGGCCTGACCGTGACCAAACTCAATCCGGCGACGGCGGCACTGGCTTCGGTGACGCAGAAGCTCAAAGCCCATCGCCATCAGATCACCCAGCTGGAGCGCACACTCAACACCATGTGCGGTACCACAACGACCAAGCGTCGCCGCTCGCTCACACACGGACGACAGCTGGTGCTCTCGACGCTGCAAAACCACCCCGAGCTTGCCCAGAACATGCAGGTGAGCACGCCGGAGTGCGATTTTGACAAGTGCACGTCGTGCGGCGAGTGCGTTAACGCGTGCCCCACGTCCGCCTGCGATTTGGTGGGAAGCGGTCGCTTTGCACTGGAGTCCACGTATTGCCTAGGTTGTGGCGCCTGTGTCAAGGTTTGTCCCGAACATGCGCTCAAGCTGGTCGAGCACGATGCGTCCAACTTGGTTGTCGTCGACCCCGAAGCCGAGGAAAAGGCCGCTCAGAAGGCCAAGGCCCACGAGGAGGCCGAGAAGGTCAAGGCCGAGGCAAAGGCCAAGCTCGATAAGATGCTCGATCAGGTGGAAAAGCTCGCAGACTAGTCAGCGACCCCTATCTCTGCTTCATTTGCGCCGCCGCGGTGTCCGGATTCGCCCGGATGCTGCGGCGGCGCTATACTTATACGGTTTGAAGTACCTGTACTAAAAGGAGCTGTCGTGTCCCTTTCCATCGGTATCGTGGGCCTGCCCAACGTGGGCAAGTCGACGCTGTTCACCGCGCTTACCAAAAAGACTGGCCTTGCCGCCAACTATCCGTTTGCCACGATTGATCCCAACGTGGGTATCGTCGACGTGCCCGATAGCCGCCTGCAAAAGCTCGCCGACATCGTCAACCCGGGTCGCATTGTGCCGGCGACGGTCGAGTTTGTCGACATCGCAGGTCTGGTGAAGGGCGCTAACGAGGGTGAGGGTCTGGGCAACCAGTTCTTGGCAAACATCCGCGAGACCGACGCCATCTGCGAGGTCGTGCGCTATTTTAAGGACCCCAACGTCATGCGTGAGGTGGGCCGCACCGGCGAGTTCGTCGATCCCGCCGGCGATGCCGACACCATCATGACCGAGCTCATCCTGGCCGACATGGGCACGCTCGAGAAGCAGCTGCCCAAGCTCGAGAAGGAGGCCAAGCGCGACAAGGAGCTCATGCCCAAGTTTGAGGTCGCCAAGCGCCTGCTTGCCTGGCTCAACGAGGGCAAGCGCGCCGCATCCATGGAGATGACCGACGAGGAGCGTGCTGCCGCCAAGGGCCTGTTCCTGCTCACCATGAAGCCCATCCTGTATGTGGCCAACGTGGACGAGGACATGCTCAACGAGGACCTGGCGCCCATCGACGGCGTCAAGCCGCTGCCCATCTGCGCCAAGATCGAGGCCGAGCTTTCCGAGCTCGATCCCGAGGACGCTGCCGACTACCTGGAGAGCTTGGGCCTGGAGCAGCCCGGTCTGGACGTGCTCGCGCAGGCGGCCTACAAGTTGCTCGGCCTGCAGTCGTTCTTTACGGCTGGCGAGATGGAGGTCAAGGCTTGGACGGTGCGTCAGGGTGCGACCGCTCCGCAGGCTGCCGGTGTCATCCATACCGACTTTGAGCGCGGCTTTATTAAGGCCGAGGTCATTGGCTATGACGACTACATCGAGCTTGGCGGCGAGCAGGGCGCCAAGGCTGCCGGCAAGCTGCGTATTGAGGGCAAGGACTATGTCATGGCCGATGGCGACGTCGTGCACTTCCGCTTTAACGTGTAAGGACGACGCATATGTTTAAGTATGGCAAAAAAGCTGGCTACATGGGTATTGCTCTGCTCGTACTTGCGGTGATTCCGCTGGTGGTCGCAGCGTGTGTTATCCCCAACATTGGTCCCGAGGTGGCAACGAAGTTTAACGCAGCCGGCGAGGTGACGCGCTGGGGCAAGAGCTACGAGTTGCTGGCACTGCCGGTGCTCAACCTACTGCTGAGCGTGGCGACGTACTTTACGGCAGGACGCCAGGCTAAAAACAATGATGACTCCGCCGCCATGGCGCGCATCGTGTGCGAGCGCTACCTGCGAAACGGCTGCATCACGGGTGTGTTTCTCAACGTAATCAACGTCTACTTTATGTACTCGGCGATTACCGGAACGGGCTTTGGCTTTGGTTTCTAACTTGTTCTTCTAGGCAACGAGCCTGCACGCATATTCAATGGCTGTTGCGAGGCCGCCGCTCGATCGTGGTTTAAAGACCATATCGGCGGCGGCCTCGTTTTCGTATCCGGCGCCGCGAAGGGTGAGCGCGGTACCGGCTTCTAGGAGAAGGGGCAGACCGCGTTGGCTGGTTGTGATTACGGCAGCCTGATTGAGCGAGCAGCTGTGCGCTTGGCATTGGATGGCAAGTTCGCCTTGCGCCGGGCAAGGGACCAGAACGGCGGCGACGCGACTTGATAGCAATGCAAATGCTGTGCGCTCATCGGGCGAAAGACATTCTGCTTCAACGACGACGAGCTTGGGCGGTGCGCTGTTTGTGCGAAGCGTGGCTCGGTACGTGCGGACCGAAGAACCCGACATAGAAAACTCCTGTGTATTCGGCAAAACGTAAACTATAGTTTACGTTTATGTTCGGCTCCATTTCAAACTCGTCTGCATGGACGAACGTGCTAAACAGATTCTTGGCAGGCGGGTCGAAGAGACGCGCAGGGACCTTGGTATCTCCAAGGTCGATTTTTGTGTGGCAGCAGGAATCAGCCGCCCCTATCTCGACAGAATCGAAGATGGAACGGCAAATTTCACGCTCAAGGTTCTATTTAAGATCGCGCCCGCCCTTGGCATGACGGTGTCAGAGCTTCTCGAGGGTATCGAATAGGGGATACCCGTCGACAACTGAATTACGCCATCGGGACGCGGTCGTGGTTGACTTGGCTGTAGAACAGGCGCTGAATCTCGGCGGCATCGCGTGACTGGCCGAGTGCCCACATAGTCTTGGCCACGAGCGTCTCGGTGGTCATGTCATCGCCGCGCAGAATGCCCGGATGGTCGGCGTAAGCACGGCCGACCTCGTAAACACCCAGGTCAAGGCCCTCTTCGGGGACTTGCGTGGTCATAACGACGGTGCGGCCCGAATCGACCCAGCGGAAAATTGCCTCTTGGAACGACTCGCCGGACTCGCCGAACTCGGGGATGCCGCCAATGCCAAAGGTCTCCAGAATCACGGCGTCGTAGCTATCGGCCAGAGCGTCCAGAACGCCAGGGTTCACGCCGGGCGTGAGCTTGAGCACAAACACGCGTGGGTCGATGTGGTCGTAGAAGCGCACCGGGTTTTCGCCTTGATGCGTGCCGTGAAGCCCGCTGCGCACGATACGGTCGTTGCGGATATAGGCGATGGGCGGATAGTTGACGCTAATGAACGCGTTAAAGCTCATGGTGCGCTGCTTACGGGCGCGTGTGCCGGCAATGGCGACGCCGCCAAACACGATCGAGACGTCATGCGAGTGCTCGTCGAGCGCATAGAGCAGGCTCTGGTACAGGTTGAGCTTGGCGTCGGTAAAGGGATTGCCCATGGGCTTTTGCGAGCCGGTGAGCACGATGGGCTTGGGGCTGTCCTGAATCAGGTAGGAAAGCGCTGCCGCGGTGTAGCTCATGGTGTCGGTGCCGTGCAGAATCACGAAGCCGTCGTGGTCGGCATAACCCTCGACGATGACGTCGCGGATACGCATCCAGTCACTGGGGCGCATATTGGTGCTGTCGATGTTCATGGGCTGCACGACGTCGAGCTCGCAGAGGCCCGAGATCTCGGGGACGCTCTGGGCGAGCTCCTCACCGGTCAGGGCGGGGGAGAGGCCATTGCCGTCCTCGGTCGATGCGATGGTGCCGCCCGTGGCGATGAGAAGGATGCGCTTCATGCTGGTATTCCTATCGTATTTGCCGCCGCAGAGGCGGAGTCGTTCGGCAGTATTGTGGCACAGGGCGTCCAATGTTCAAACGTATTACATCATCTGTAACGTTTAGTATCACTCCAATTGCCGTCAAATAGGGCCCCGGTCGTGCGTTTGCCGTGCGCTGATGGCTGCGAGGGACGAGAAACCCCATATAACGTGTACACTATGAAAGTTATTTTCGTTCATTCACGCGGGTGGGCACCGGCTCCCCGCCAACAAGAGGGGGAAACCATGGATCAAAAGGCTTCCGCAAAGGTCCTCGTACTCGACTTTGGTGCGCAGTACGGTCAGCTCATTGCCCGTCGCGTCCGCGACCTCAACGTGTATTCCGAGATTGTCCCCTGCGACATCTCGGCCGATGAGATTCGCGAGATGAACGCCTCTGCGCTCATCCTTTCTGGCGGCCCGGCCTCCGTGTACGCCGAGGACGCTCCGTCCATCGATCCCGCCATCTTTGACCTGGGCCTTCCCGTCCTGGGCTTTTGCTACGGCCATCAGATCACGGCCGTGACGCTCGGCGGCAAGGTTGGCCACTCCGAGGTGGGCGAGTACGGCCGCGCCACCATCACGCGTACGGCTGGCGCCAAGCTCTTTAACTCCACGCCTATGGAGCAGACCGTGTGGATGAGCCATCGCGACGCCGTTTCCGAGGTGCCCGAGGGCTTTACCGTTACCGCCAGCACCGACGTGTGCCCGGTTGCCGCCATGGAGTGCGTCGAGCGCAAGATTTTCACCACGCAGTTCCACCCCGAGGTCAAGCACTCCGAGTACGGTCAGCAGCTGCTGAGCAACTTCCTGTTTGAGATCTGCGGCCTGGAGCCCAACTGGAGCATGGACAACCTGGTCGAGACCATGACGGCCGAGTTCCGCGAGAAGGTCGGCGACGACCGCGTGATTCTGGCCCTGTCCGGCGGCGTCGACTCCTCCGTCGTGGCTGCGCTGGGCGCCCGCGCCGTGGGCAAGCAGATGACCTGCGTGTTTATCAACCACGGCCTGCTGCGCAAGGGCGAGCCCGAGCAGGTGGAGGAGGTCTTCACCAAGCAGTTCGACGTCGACTTTATTCACGTCCACGCCGAGGACCGCTATGCCGAACTTCTGGCCGGTGTGACCGAGCCCGAGGAGAAGCGCCGTATCATCGGCACGCAGTTCTGGAAAGAGTTCTTCGCTGTGGCCCAGCAGCTCGAGTGCGATGGCAAGCCGGTCAAGTACCTGGCTCAGGGCACCATCTACCCCGACATCATCGAGTCCGGCGCTCGTAAGACGGGCGGCAAGACGGCCACCATCAAGAGCCATCACAACCTGATCCCGTTCCCCGAGGGCGTGCACTTCGACCTCATCGAGCCGCTCGACCACTTCTTTAAGGACGAGGTCCGCGCACTTGGTCTGGCGCTGGGCCTGCCGGGCCACATCGTGTTCCGTCAGCCTTTCCCGGGCCCGGGTCTGGCCATCCGCATCATCGGCGCGGTCGATAAGGAGAAGCTCGAGATTCTCAAGAACGCCGACGCTATCGTGCGCGAGGAGCTCGACGCCTACAACCAGCGCCTGTTTGAGCAGACCGGCGAGCGCAACTCCGAACACAGCTGCTGGCAGTATTTTGCGGTCCTGCCCGACATTAAGTCCGTCGGCGTTATGGGTGACGAGCGTACCTATCAGCGTCCGATTATCCTGCGCGCCGTCGAGTCCAGCGACGCCATGACCGCCGACTGGGCCAAGCTGCCCTATGACGTTCTGGCCCGCATCTCCGGCCGCATCGTGGCCGAGGTTCCCGGCGCCAACCGCGTGTGCTACGACATCACGTCCAAGCCGCCCGCGACCATTGAGTGGGAGTAGGCTGATAGGGTTCTGACCTGCACTTTTGAGTGCCGCACTGTGCCGCTGAGTTTCGTTTCGTACGAGAGTCATGGCAAAGCCGCCAGCGACGGCGGTGAGTAAATACGGTAATCTGGCCTCCGTTCCCGCGTTGGGACGGAGGCTTTTTCTTTGCCGTTTTACTCCCTTTCACCTGCGATTTCGCGATTTACTCCCCGTATTTCAAGACGACAAGGCACGGGGCGGTATTCGGAGGAACGGGAGTAAAGATTTATCCCGAATGAGTAGACGCGCGATTTTTGTCCCCGAGAACGAAACGAGGCCGTTTCGGGGCCCGTGAAACTCAAATCGAACTCAACGGGCGTTTTTACGGTCTCCGTACGGCGTTTCCCCAGGTGGTTAATGGGGAGTAAAGAATCTCGCCGCCTCAATGAAAACGGGAGTAATCAGGGGAAATGCCGCAGTGTACTGCCGTGTGCCGCCATGTAAGCCACCGCGTCATTTACTCCCCATTTACGCTTGAAATGCCTTTGCATGCAATGGGGAGTAAAAACTCAGCTTACGCAGGAGCGAGCGGAGCTCACCGCCTAGCCTGGCGTCCTGATTCGGTTGCGTTGATTGCGAAATGCGGGGAGCCGTTACAGCAAGGCTTTCCAGTCCTCGTACTCGTCGGCGTCGATCTCGCCGTTCTCGAGCCGTGCGCGCTTCTCTGCCCACAACTCGATCGCCATCGCGGCTTTGGGCGCGTGCGGCGCCTTGGGGTTCAGGGAGAGGCCCGAACCGTCGGCTGAGGGAACTATGCCGAAGGAGTCTTCGAGCCGCACGAGCAGCGACATGAGGTCGCCTGCGGTCTCGACGCCGTAATCCTTGAGGGCGTTGACGGACACGCCGAGCGCTGCGGCGATGGACTCGAGCAGCTCGGGCTTGTCCATCAGCAAATCCTATCAGCGGCTCAAGGGCAAGGACGTGATTACCACTCCTAAGACGAAAAAGAGCAACCGTGTCATTAAGATGCCCAAATTCCTCTGTGGAGAGATGGAGGACTACTTAAAGATGTTTTACAGCACCGGGGCAAATGAACGGATTTTCCCTGTCAGCAAGCACTATCTCCACCATGAAATGGACAGAGGTGCGAAAGCGGCGGGAGTGAAGCGGATCAGAATTCACGACCTCCGACATTCACACATTTCCCTGCTGATTGATATGGGCTTCACCGCCCTGGCAATCGCTGACCGGGTGGGGCATGAGAGTATCGATATCACCTACCGCTACGCCCATCTGTTTCCTACAAGGCAGACGGAGATGGCGGACAAACTGGACTTTGAAAGGATGGGAACGTAACCATGTCACTGAAAAACCGAGACAACAAAAATCGCTGGAGGAACAAGACCGTGGCCTTCCGGGTGTCCCCGGAGGAAGATGAACAGATCGAGGCCGCTGTGCGGCTCTCCGGCCTGACAAAGCAGGACTACATCACAAGACGCCTCCTGTGCCGGGACGTAGTGGTACAGGGTAATCCCAAGGTCTACAAAGCCCTGCGTGACCAGCTTGCCGCCGTTCTGGACGAACTGCGGCGGGCCGAGGACGGGGCTGGCGTGGACGATGAACTGCTGGACACCATTCAGATGATCGCCGCTATCATGGGCGGCATGAAGGAGGATTGATAGATTGATGGATTCCAGAGAAACGAAAAGGACTGTCCCGGTTCCGTCTGTTGGCGCAGACGGGGAACAGCCCATTTCACAAACACCTACCGCAAGTATAACAGAGGAAACGACAGAAAACAATCCCCCTGAAAAAAATTATGCGGAACTGCTGCGGAAAATGCAGCGCATGAACGACCCGGCGTATCTCCCCACGATTTCCATGAACGAGTTGTACGAGAACGTCTATCAGAGCAGACCGCCCGTCATTGACGGTCTGCTCTATCCGGGGACGTACCTCTTTGCGGGAGCGCCCAAGGTAGGCAAGTCGTTTCTGATGGCCCAGCTTGCCTACCACGTCAGCATGGGCCTCCCCCTGTGGGACTATCCCGTTCACAAGGGGACTGTCCTCTATCTGGCGCTGGAGGACGATCACCGTCGCTTGCAGGAGCGGCTTTACCGGATGTTCGGCATGGACGGCACCAACGACCTCCTCTTTTCCATCTGCGCAAAGCAGGTCGGCAACGGGCTGGAGGAACAGCTAAAGCGATTCGTGCAGGAACACCCAGACACCAAACTGATTATCATTGACACCCTTCAGAAGATTCGGGAGGCTGGCGGGGATAAGTACAGCTACGCCAACGATTATGAGGTGGTAGGAAAGCTGAAACGCCTTGCTGACGCTTGCGGCGTCTGCCTCCTACTGGTACATCACACTCGGAAGCAGCAGGCCGACGACAAGTTTGATATGATCTCCGGCACCAACGGCCTGTCGGGGGCAGCAGACGGGGCCTTTCTTCTTCAGAAGGAGAAGCGGACGGACGGCACCGCCACCTTGGATGTGGTAGGACGTGACCAGCAAGACCAGCGGCTCTATCTCATTAAGGACAAGGAACACCTGACATGGACACTGGAGCGGATGGAAACGGAGTTGTGGGTAGAACCCCCCGACCCGGTGCTGGAGGCCGTAGCCGCCTTTATCACGGCGGAGAGGCCGTCCTGGGGCGGTACGGCCACGGAGTTGGCGGCAGCCCTGCAAGTGGATATGAAGCCCAATGCCCTGGCGATGCGGCTGAACGTCCGGGCCGGGAAACTGGCAACGGACTATCATATCCGCTATGAGAACACCCGCACCCACGCCGGGAGAAGTATCAGCCTGACCCTGGATCCTCCCCAAGCGTGACGACCGTGACGGCTGTGACGGCTTTTTTGAGAGCGGGGGCGGTGTCCAAAACATCGTCACGGTCGTCACGGCTGTCACGGGGAGCGGGGTCAAATGTCAAGGGGGCATACCTGTGGGTGGAGATTGCCGCAAGGCAATACAACCCGAACCCCTTGATATTTGGCCCACGGAGGACACTTGCCGGGTGGTGGAAAGGCTGTGCCTTTCCACCTGCCCAACGGCGAGTGGAAAAGTTTAGGCGGGGTGCAGGGCGCCCTTTTCAAAGGGCGGCCCTGC
>NZ_QSKJ01000010.1:0-7542 GCF_003469895.1 Collinsella sp. AM28-11LB | reverse complement strand
CACCCCCTCGGAGAGCCCACGGCACTTTCGCACCAACGGGGCGAAAGTGCCATAGTGGGTTATTACACTTCCCGCAGGAAGTGCCTTCCCCGAACCCCCGTCCATTTTCAACAACCAAACATCTGAAATGGGAGGATTTTTGCCTATGGCGAGAGGCGACGGCATTGACCGCACCAACGCAAGAAATATGAGGCTGACCGCTGCTAAAATCGGCAACACCCAGCAGCACAACGAACGCGAGAAGGATTCCTATGTCAACCAGGACATTGTACCAGAGCGGACGTCGCTCAATGTCCATTTCAAGGTCCCATCCGCAGGGTATCAGGAGATGTTCTCCCAAATGGAGGCCGATGGTGTGATCTCCACCCGTGGCATTAAGGCGGACGCATTTCGATACGGTGAGTTGGTCTTTGATGTGAACTCCGCCTACTTCTACAATCACGGCGGCTATGACTTCGCAAAACAATTTTACACCGACGCATACAAATCCGCAATCAAAATCGTAGGTGGAGAGCAGTATATTTTGTCGGCGGTCATGCACGCCGACGAACGCAACCGGGCTATGTCCGAGGCGCTGGGAGAGGACGTGTACCACTACCACCTCCATGTGGTCTATATCCCGGTGGTGGAGAAGGAGATACGATGGACAAAGCGGTGCAAGGACAAATCCCTGGTGGGCAAGGTCAAAGAAACCGTTATGCAGGTCAGCATGAGCAAAAAGTGGGCATCCCAGCCCGCAGTAGACGAGGCCACCGGGGAGCCATTACGAACAGCAAAGGGCAAGCCTGTGCTGAGAAAGTCGTACAGCGTCTTGCAGGATGATTTCTTTCAGCAGATGCGCTCCGCTGGCTACACGGACTTGGAGCGTGGAGAGCGTGGCAGTTCCGAGGAACATCTGACGGTCACGCAGTTCAAGGTGAAGTGTGAACAGGAGCGGCTTGCACAGCTTCAGGAGGCGGCTGTGCTGGCCCAGGCCGAGGTTGACCGAAGGAACAGGGAGGCGGCAGCTGCCGAAAAGGAAGCGGCCCAGGCCAAGGCCAAACTAAGCGATGTGGCCCACATGCTGAAAGGCATGGAGAAGCTGGCGGAGGAATTTTCCAGCGACCCGGAACAGGTCTTGCCAGAAGCGGGACCGCTGGAATCGGCCAGGGCCTACCGGGAGAAAAAGGCCAAGCCCTTATGGGCGAAGATCGTCAAGGTGCTGCGGTCTGTCTACCGGGCCTACTGCGACCTCAAATCCAAATTTGAGCGGCTGCAAGCGGACTATGGCCGGGAGGTCAGCAAAAATAGTTCCTTATCAGAAAGGATTTACGAGGTCTGCGCCGAGAGGGACAGTCTAAAGGGAAAGGTCAGGGACTATGAGCGGGTCAGGCGGGCCATTGGCCCGGAACAGGCGGACAGAATATTAGAGGCCGCTTACCAGCAGGAACAGGCTGAAAAGGAACGGAAACGGGACGCAAGGCAAAAAGCAAGATTAGGCGCACGATAATCACCAAAAACGGAGGGTGTTCCAGTGAATGCCCTCCTGATTTATTTGGGGAATCGGGTAAAATAATTTCTTGTTTTTTAGAGTGTACTATGATATACTGCTATTATCTTGATTTGAGGAGTCTACCAAATATGCGGCAAGGTATTCTTAAATAAAATTTGATAATGGGCGCAAAAATGATTGCCCCTTGCAGGGGCTTAGTTTTTGTACCCAATTTAAGAATACTTTTGCCTTTTTAGTAAATATCGTGACGGACAGCGGCTCATGTAAGCCGTCATACTTCTGTTTGTCCGAAGTCATGATCCCCAGCGGTAAAAGTATTAGCCGCTGGGGATTTTTGCGCCCATTTGGGCCTTGTATGGAGGATAGACATGAACATTATCAATATCGGGATTCTTGCCCATGTAGACGCTGGAAAGACAACCTTGACGGAGAGCCTGCTATATGCCAGCGGAGCCATTTCAGAACCGGGGAGCGTCGAAAAAGGGACAACGAGGACGGACACCATGCTTTTGGAGCGGCAGCGTGGGATTACCATTCAAGCGGCAGTCACTTCCTTCCAGTGGCACAGATGTAAAGTCAACATTGTGGATACGCCCGGCCACATGGATTTTTTGGCGGAGGTGTACCGCTCTTTGGCTGTTTTAGATGGGGCCATCTTGGTGATCTCCGCTAAAGATGGTGTGCAGGCCCAGACCCGTATTCTGTTCCATGCCCTGCGGAAAATGGACATTCCCACCGTTATCTTTATCAATAAGATCGACCAGGCTGGCGTTGATTTGCAGGGCGTGTATCAGTCTGTTCGGGATAAGCTCTCCGCCGATATTATCATCAAGCAGACGGTGTCGCTGTCCCCGGAAATAGTCCTGGAGGAAAATACCGACATAGAAGCATGGGATGCGGTCATCGAAAATAACGATGAATTATTGGAAAAGTATATCGCAGGAGAACCAATCAGCCGGGAAGAACTTGCGCAGGAGGAACAGCGGCGGGTTCAAGACGCCTCCCTGTTCCCGGTCTATCATGGCAGCGCCAAAAAGGGCCTTGGCATTCAACCGTTGATGGATGCGGTGACAGGGCTGTTCCAACCGATTGGGGAACAGGGGAGCGACGCCCTATGCGGCAGCGTTTTCAAGGTGGAGTATACAGATTGTGGCCAGCGGCTCATCTATTTTCGGCTATACAGCGGAACGCTGCGCCTGCGGGATACGGTGGCTCTGGCCGGGAGAGAAAAGCTGAAAATCACAGAGATGCGTATTCCATCCAAAGGGGAAATTGTTCGGACAGACACCGCTTATCCGGGTGAAATTGTTATCCTTCCCAGCGACAGCGTGAGGTTAAACGATGTATTAGGGGACCCAACCCGGCTCCCTCGTAAAAGGTGGCGTGAGGACCCCCTCCCCATGCTGCGGACGTCGATTGCGCCGAAAACGGCAGCGCAAAGAGAACGGCTGCTGGACGCTCTTACGCAACTTGCGGATACTGACCCGCTTTTGCGCTGCGAGGTGGATTCCATCACCCATGAGATCATTCTTTCTTTTTTGGGCCGGGTGCAGTTGGAGGTTGTTTCCGCTTTGCTGTCGGAAAAATACAAGCTTGAAACAGTGGTAAAGGAACCCACCGTCATTTATATGGAGCGGCCGCTCAAAGCAGCCAGCCACACCATCCATATCGAGGTGCCGCCCAACCCGTTTTGGGCATCCATCGGACTGTCTGTTACACCACTCCCGCTTGGCTCCGGTGTACAATACGAGAGCCGGGTTTCGCTGGGATACTTGAACCAGAGTTTTCAAAACGCTGTCAGGGATGGTATCCGTTACGGGCTGGAGCAGGGCTTGTTCGGCTGGAACGTAACGGACTGTAAGATTTGCTTTGAATACGGGCTTTATTACAGTCCGGTCAGCACGCCGGCGGACTTCCGCTCATTGGCCCCGATTGTATTGGAACAGGCATTGAAGGAATCAGGGACGCAACTGCTGGAACCTTATCTCTCCTTCACCCTCTATGCGCCCCGGGAATATCTTTCCAGGGCTTATCATGATGCACCGAAATACTGTGCCACCATCGAAACGGTCCAGGTAAAAAAGGATGAAGTTGTCTTTACTGGCGAGATTCCCGCCCGCTGTATACAGGCATACCGTACTGATCTGGCCTTTTACACCAACGGGCAGAGCGTATGCCTTACAGAACTGAAAGGGTATCAGGCCGCTGTCGGCAAGCCAGTCATCCAGCCCCGCCGTCCAAACAGCCGCCTGGACAAGGTGCGCTATATGTTTCAGAAGATAATGTAACGTCTTGCGCAATGCAAGCGTTCATTGCTGGCTATTGCGAAATATCATTGATAAAATCAGTATCAGAGAGGAGAAACTATTTTGAACCAGGAACAGACGAGCTGTCTGGTAAACTTCAAGACGGAGAAGCCCTCTTACAAGGTCAAGCACAGCGTTGAGAACCCCATCGAGAAGCAGGCTATCTTCCCAAATCACCATGAGCCGATTATCGACACGGAAACATGGGAGCGTGTGCAGGAGTTACGCAAGCAGCGAAAACGCCCGAACCGCTATGATGAAGTGGGGCTGTTCTCTGGTATGCTGTTCTGCGCCGACTGCGGCCATGTGCTGTATCAGCAGCGGTATCAGAACAAGAACCGCAAGCACGTTGTGTTAGACCACTTTGGATACTGGGACTTTTCCTATAATCTTTCTTGCTTAAATAGCAGGCGAAAGCGAAGGAGCTCCTATGGTCACCAAGGATGATGCGTGTTGGATAATCGGCCTTTCCGCAGGTGCGGGCATTGGCGTATATCTTGATGGCGGCTGGGGCGTCGATGCGCTTGTCGGGCGTGAGACCAGGGCTCATAACGACATCGACCTGTTCGTTCAGCGCGGGGATTACCAAAGGTTCGTGGATCTAATTGCTGATGAGGGGTTTTCCGAGGTGGCTGCATCTTTCACCACCGAAGATCACACGGTGTGGCAAGACGAGGCGGGGCGCATCGTCGACCTGCATTGCTTCGATTTCGCCGAGAATGGCGATATTCTGTATCAGGGAGATCGTTTTCCCGGGGAGGTCTTTTCGGGGAGGGGGCGCATCGGCGAGGTGGAGGTGTCGTGCATCGACCCCGAAAGCCAGCTGTTGTTTCACTTGGGCTATCAGCATGACGAGCACGACGTCCACGATGTCATGCTCCTATGCCGTGAGTACGGTTTCGACGTTCCCGAAGAATATCGCTAGCTGTTGCTTTTTGCATCGGGTCACGACTTCAGCGCTTGCCGCAGATGCGCTGCGCCAGACCGCCCTGGACATCACGCCACGCCGTATATGGCCCTCCGCGCACGCGAGTCCCATTTCGCCTGCTTGATCCAGTACTCGTAGAACGGATAGGGGGTCACCTTGTACTGGCGCCAGGTCTTCTCGTACGTGCCGCGGGCCGCCTGCCTCACTATGAGCTCGGCGAGCTCGTCCGCGCTCCTGCGGACCTTGAAGCACCACGTCCACTTGAACCAGGCGAGGTAGTTCTCGAGGCGTCTCGTGGAGACGCCCCGGAACCTGCCGATGAAGTGCCTCATCTGGGAGTGGAGGCTGTTCACCCTGTTGATGGCGTGCTCCTCCCTCTTGCTGGCGATGTGCTCGCCGACGCCGAGGGCGGGCAGGACGCGGCGGTACACGTGCGCACGGTCCGTCGAGATTATCGCGCCGACCGCGAGCTTGTCGGCGAGCAGCTCCCTGGCTGCCGCCTCGTCGAGGCCGCCCCTCCCCGCGATCTCGTAGAAGATGTCGCCGGCGTCGTTGATGCCGGTGAGCACGCATATCTTCTCGTGCCCGTCGGTTCCCTGCGACCTTGCGCGGGGCTTCCTGGGCACGCCGGACTCCGACCTGGAGCGGTTTCCCTTGAAGCTCTCCCTGAAGAAGCACTCGTCGAGCTCGGCCCCGCCGCCGGCCTCCACGCGGAAGGCGGGCATGCGCTTGGCCATGGCCTCGAGCAGCCTGTGGCGCATGAAGAACGCCGTCTTGAGGCACACACCGCACTTTTCCGCCGACTCGCGCAGCGGGAGCATGTCCACGTGGCACTCCGCGAACCTCATCCAGGCCGACCTGTCGAGCTTGGTGGTGGAGAAGATGCGCATGGTGGCGTCGGTGAAGGTCCTGGCGCACCCTCGGCAGAGGAACCGCTGACGGCCGCGCCCGTCTCGCCCCCTCTTCACGTAATGCGGGGAGCCGCACCAGGGGCAGGCTCTGTCGGGATCGTCTTCCGCCCCCTCGCTTGCCGCGAGGTCGAAAAGCTCCGCGTCTATCAGCGCCTTGAGCGATCTCAGGGCCCTGCTCTTCTCGGCAGCCGTCATCTGCGGGAGGAACTGCCTCGTCAGCTGGGTGAGCACGTCTTCCATTGCAACCTCCATCTTTCCTGATGATGGAATTGTCGCAATTGGGGGTCCTGCTGCGTGTACTGTGCATAGGACACTTATCCAAAGCGGTCTAACACAACGCGCAAGCAGGACTGTTATATCTGCGGCAGCTACAAGAAGCGTACCCGTGACTGTACGGCACACTTTATCCGCACCGACCTTTTGACGGCGGGCGTGCTTTCCAATCTCCGGCAAGTGACGGAATACGCCGCCAGGCATGAGAGCCGCTTTGTAAAGCTGCTCATCCAGCAGAACGAAATCGGCGGCAAGAGAAAGACCGCCGCAGCCACGAAGCAGCTTGAACAGGCCCAGACACGCATTGCCGAAGTGAACCGCATTATCAAGCGGCTGTATGAGGACAATGTAAGCGGCAAAATCAGCGACGAGCGTTTCATGGAGCTGTCGGCGGACTATGAGCAGGAGCAGCGGGAACTGAAAGACCGGGCTGCCGCTTTGCAGGAGGAACTTTCCAAGTCGCAGGCCGCCACCGTCAACGCCGAGAAATTCATGGGGATTGTGAGAAAGCACCTTGCTTTTGAAGAATTGACCCCCACCCTCTTGCGGGAAATGATTGAGAAAATCGTCGTGCATGAGTGCAGCTATGACGAGAACGGCACCCGCAGGCAGGACATTGAGATTTATTACAGCTTTGTCGGCAAGATAGACTTGCCGGAAGCCTAACGCCTGACCTATCCGACACAGCCCTAAGTGCCGGATAGGAACGGCAAAATTTTTTACACTTCTATTACTTCTTTATCGCACATTAGCAAAAGATTGTGGGTTGTATCCCAATTTACGCTATTCTCAGGACAAGGGCGCAAAGTAGCGGTTGAAACAGTCTGGCTCTGGCGAATCGCATCGGCTTTTCCAGGCCAGGTGAAAGCATAACGTTCATCACCCTCTTCGACCTCGTCACCAAGAATGAGGCGAAGCTTCTCGAAGTCGATGGAGCCGTCGCCTTCGACAACGATCTCGGGGAACAGGGCCTTCATCTGCTCGATACGCTCGGCAACCAGGTCTTTGGACTCGAGGTCCATGGCCTTAATCTCTTCCATCGCAAATCTCCTTTATCTTTTCAGCGATCTCGTCGTTCTTTCTCTTTATCTCCTTGCCACGCATGCGCAGCTTCGCCTTTTCGTTTAGGGTAATGTCCTTGTCCCTGCCGGCGATCTGAATATCACGGAGTTCCTTGCTTAGCCTGTTGCTCTCGTCGATAAGTTCAGCAAGCTGGCCCCTGTCATGCTCATTGCACGTCGGATAGAATCCCAGCATCGGAACACTTCGTGACAACTGGATATTCCACGTAATGTCCTTCACGTAGCAAAGCAGGTCGCGTTGATCTAGCTCATCAAAAGCCAGGGTATCGAGAAACGTAGCGTACTGACGGTCCTCCTTCGCGAATCGACCCGTACTCTGAACATCCTCGACAACGACGGCGCCCTTCTCCGAAAGGCTCTTCCTGGTCACCGATGCGGAAATACACATATGGCTCTCTCCGTCGAATACGATGACCGTGGGGTTCGGAAAGCATTTGTGAAGAAGCTTGCCGACGTCAGCATAGGCCTCAGAATCGCCAGCCATCTCGCAACGCAGGAAGATGATTCCCGAGGCTTCGGTAGTTTGTGTGACAAGGGGCTAGCCTAGGCA
>NZ_QSKJ01000001.1:373600-454375 GCF_003469895.1 Collinsella sp. AM28-11LB | reverse complement strand
AAGTTAATTAATCGATATCATGAATAGCGCTCGTATGTCGCAATTCGGGTATCTCATACCGCGGCACAGTCTTGACTGTGCTCGCGATCAGATGCTCCTCACTCATTTGATAAGTGAATTCTTCTTGTTTGGATCGGATGAATGATTGCTATCATTCTGTCTGATAAATCGCAGAAAAGAATCGAGTCTGGAAGAAGTATCTTCCATCTCTCTCCTATCGCTATGCGGCTCTCAAGGTACGCGGGTGCGACCCCGGGGACCGGGTGCTGCGGGGATATATCCAGGCGGACATCTACCGGACGGGCTCCTGCCCTCTATTCGAGTTAAGTTGATCTCTCTAGAAGATTTATCTCCCTAGAAAGGAGGTGATCCAGCCGCACCTTCCGGTACGGCTACCTTGTTACGACTTCACCCCCCTCACCCTCCACACCTTCGGCGCCTCCCCCCTTGCGGTTGGGCCGGCGACTTCGGGTGCAGACGACTCGGGTGGTGTGACGGGCGGTGTGTACAAGGCCCGGGAACGCATTCACCGCGGCATGCTGATCCGCGATTACTAGCAACTCCGACTTCATGGGGGCGGGTTGCAGCCCCCAATCCGAACTGGGGCCGGCTTTCCGGGATCCGCTCCCCCTCGCGGGGTGGCATCCCTCTGTACCGGCCATTGTAGCACGTGTGCAGCCCAGGGCATAAGGGGCATGATGACTTGACGTCGTCCCCGCCCTCCTCCGCCTTGACGGCGGCGGTCCCGCGTGGGTTCCCGGCATCACCCGATGGCAACACGCGGCGGGGGTTGCGCTCGTTGCGGGACTTAACCCAACATCTCACGACACGAGCTGACGACAGCCATGCACCACCTGTATGGGCTCCTCTCGGCCACGGGGTCTCCCCCGCTTCACCCATATGTCAAGCCCTGGTAAGGTTCTTCGCGTTGCTTCGAATTAAGCCACATGCTCCGCTGCTTGTGCGGGCCCCCGTCAATTCCTTTGAGTTTTAGCCTTGCGGCCGTACTCCCCAGGCGGGACGCTTAATGCGTTGGCTGCGGCACGGGGGGATCGCCCCCCCACACCTAGCGTCCATCGTTTACGGCTGGGACTACCAGGGTATCTAATCCTGTTCGCTCCCCCAGCTTTCGCGCCTCAGCGTCGGTCTCGGCCCAGAGGGCCGCCTTCGCCACCGGTGTTCCACCCGATATCTGCGCATTCCACCGCTACACCGGGTGTTCCACCCTCCCCTACCGGACCCAAGCCGCGGAGGTTCCGGGGGCTTCGGGGGGTTGAGCCCCCCGCTTCGACCCCCGGCCTGCCGGGCCGCCTACGCGCGCTTTACGCCCAATGAATCCGGATAACGCTCGCCCCCTACGTATTACCGCGGCTGCTGGCACGTAGTTAGCCGGGGCTTCTTCTGCAGGTACAGTCTCTTCTCTTCCCTGCTGAAAGCGGTTTACGACCCGAAGGCCTCCGTCCCGCACGCGGCGTCGCTGCGTCAGGGTTCCCCCCATTGCGCAAGATTCCCCACTGCTGCCTCCCGTAGGAGTCTGGGCCGTGTCTCAGTCCCAATCTGGCCGGTCGGTCTCTCAACCCGGCTACCCGTTGTCGGCACGGTGGGCCGTCACCCCGCCGTCTACCTGATGGGCCGCGGAGCCATCCCCTCCCGTCGGGGCTTTAGCCGGGGTGCCATGCGGCACCCCGGGGTATCCGGTATTACCCGTCCTTTCGGGCGGCTATCCCGGGGGAGGGGGCAGGTTCTCCACGTGTTACTCAGCCGTTCGCCACTCGCTTCCCTCCGAAGAGGGGTGCCGTTCGACTTGCATGTGTTAGGCGCGCCGCCAGCGTTCATCCTGAGCCAGGATCGAACTCTCCGTCCAAAAATATTTGGGCCTCGAGCCCGTCCGGTCCTCTCAGTCACTCGCTGATCGGTTCCGTTGGATTCATATGGTTCTGTTTGATAGGAAAAGGAATTTCTCGGGGCCGCCTCTCGGCGGCCTTGCGAAAAACAATCCAAGTCAGACCATTTCAAATGGTTCGATGTCTGCCCGGATGCGACACATCTGTTGTGTCCATCCTCGCAGTATCCGGTTCTCAAGGTGCACGCCTAGCGGCCGATCCGGTCCGACCGGGCCGCGCGGCAAGGAGATATATTGCCAGACCGGATGGGCCCCGGGGGCGGGAATCACGCACTCCATATTTTGTTCACAAATGAATAGAACCCTCAGTTGCTTCACTGAGGCCGTATTCGAAGCAAGAGCTTCTGATATTGGCGATGACCAGCTGGTTTATAGGTGTTAAGGCGTCGGTCATCTCTGGAGCGCCACTTTACTCCAAAAGCATCAGCTATTTGTTTCCCGTCGGTAAAAGGCAGGTTTTGTTCGCCAAGCGTTCTTATATATAGAGAAGTTCGGGTTCGAACCCGTGTACCGGCAACAAAAAAGCGGCCGGCATCCGCCAGTCGCTTTTCTTTTCTATGGTGGGCCGTCAGGGGTTCAGCCTGCTCCGCAGGCGGCCGCTGCGGCGCTTTCGCGCCTTGCGCGCTGCGCTGGCAAACGCTCACGCGTTTACTCAGCTCCGCGCCCCGACGGGTTCGAACCCGTGTACCTGCAACAAAAAAGCGGCCGGCATCCGCCAGTCGCTTTTCTTTTCTATGGTGGGCCGTCAGGGGTTCGAACCCTGGACCTTGGGATTAAAAGTCCCCTGCTCTGCCAGCTGAGCTAACGGCCCGCGGGTGGCATTGTACCACGGTCTGGGTCTATTCCCAACTCCATTGGCCGTTCTGGAAAATCACAACTTCACGTCCATCAGGCGTAATGCCCGTAATATCGATGTCGTCCGTGCCGATCATAAAGTCAACATGCGTGCTCGAGACGTTAACGCCATGCTCCAGGAGCTCCTCCTTGGACATGTCATACCCGCCCTCGATGCACTCGGGGAAGCCGACACCCAGCGCAAGGTGGCAGCTGGCGTTCTCGTCATAGAGCGTATCGTAGAACAGAACGCCACTTTCGCGGATCGGCGTGTTCTTGGAAATGAGCGCGACCTCTCCCAGATGAGCAGCGCCCTCATCGGTATCGATGATGCTCGCAAGCGTCGCCTTGCCCACGCGGGCGTCGTAGTCCACCACACGGCCGCCCTCGAACTTAATCCAAAAATCGTCGACCTTGTTACCGTGGTGGATGAGCGGCATGGCCGAGTACACGATACCGTCGGCACGCATGCGATCGGGCGAAGTGAAGACCTCCTCGGTGGGGATGTTGGGGAAGAAGGGATGTCCATCGGGCGTCTTACCCTTGCCGCCGGCCCACTCGTGACCCTTCGTCATGCCAATCGTCAGATCGGTTCCATTTGCCGCGGTGTAATGCAGCCGGTCAAAACGATTGTCGTTCAGGAAGCGCAAGTTCTTTTCGAACGCCGCGTCATGAAGCTCCCAGTCGCTCTCCGGGTCCTGGCCATCGGCGCGAGCGGTGTGCAGAATCGCATTCCACAGCTTATAGATTGCAACCTCATCGGCGTCTCCCGGGAACACCTCGTGCGCCCAAGCCACGACCGGAGCGCCGGCGATGCACCACGGATTGATGTTGTAATCCAGTCCACGGCGGAAAACTTTGCACTGCGTATTCCTCGCCTTGGATGCCGCGGCCGGCTTGGCTGGATCGATGCCCTTGAGGGCTGCGGGATCCGCACCCTCGATAAAGATAAAGCAGGCACCGTCCTGGGCTAGGGAATCCAGCTGCAGGCGCTTCCACTCGGGCGTCTGCTCAAAATAGCTTTTATCGACATGCTCGTACGTGAGCCTCGTCACGGCATCATCGGCCCAAATGACCGTCACGTGGCCGGCGCCGGCAGCATAGGCCTCCGCGACCACCACGCGCGCAAACGGCGCACACTCGACCGGAGACTGAACGACGACTTCCTGGCCGGGCTTGACGTTTACGCCCTTGCAGACAACCAGGCGAGCGTAGTTTTTAATCTTGGGCTCCAGGGCCTTCATGCCCTCCAGAGCTTCTTCAACCGTCAGGGCAGCTCGAATCATGTGCCACTCCATCTATCTATAGAACAGTAAAAAGGCGCGTCGCAAAAACGACGCGCCTTATATCTTAGCGATAAGTATGAATGCAAACGCTATTTCTTCTTGGAGTCCTTTTTGTCCTCCTCGGCAGCCGCGCGCTCAATAAGAGCGTTGAGCTTGTTCTCGGACATGCCCTCGGCCTGCGTGCGGTACATGTTGCGTAGGGGGCGGATGCGCACGAAGTCATAGATAAAGTCGCCCAAAATGATGACGTAGGACAAAACGATGCCGACCATCTGGACGGGGCTGGACACCATGCCAGCGGGAGCGAAGTACAGCGAAGCCCAAATGGCCACGACGAGCACCATGCCAATGGCGAGCACAATCCACCAGATGCGACGGCGCTTGGTGTAGTCCTCGTCCTGCTTGAGGAGGATATTCGACACCGTATAGATGCGGTCCTCCTTGGCGCGCTGCTTAGCCTTGCGGGCGCGCTTCTCCTCTTTAGAGAGGCCCTCGAGGTTCTCACCCTTCTCGAGCTCTTTGCGGCGTGCCTTAGACGAAGCCGGCACGACGCGAACGGAGCTCGCTGCTTGGCGGGCGGGCTTAGCAGATGCGGCAGACTTGCGCGCAACCCCGGTAACTTCGTGGGATTGCGTGCGCTTGTTCGTGGCGCTACGGGTACTCACTTATGCGTTCTCCTTCATGCTTTTGAACTGGGAGCCCGTGATGATCTGGAAGGCCTCGCGATAGCGCTCAGACGTGCCATCGATGACCTCGGCGGGCAGGTGCGGGGTCTCCCCCGTCATATCCCAGTTGGCCTTGAGCCAATTGCGGACGAATTGCTTGTCGTAGCTAGGCTGGATCTTGCCCTCCTCGTAGCTGGCGGCAGGCCAGAAACGGCTGGAGTCGGGCGTGAGGCACTCGTCGATCAGCGTGACCTTGCCATCTATGACACCAAACTCAAACTTAGTGTCGGCAATGATGATGCCACGGGTCGCGGCGTACTCAGCAGCGGCCTTGTAGATCTTGAGAGACAGGTCACGAATCTGCGTGGCGATGTCCTCGCCCACGATCTCGCAGCAACGCTCGAACGAGATGTTCTCGTCGTGGTCACCGATCTCGGCCTTCGTGGACGGCGTGAACAGCGGCTCGGGAAGCTTGGAAGCCTCGATCAGGCCCTCAGGCAGCTGGATGCCGCAGACGGTGCCGTTCTCGTCGTAGGTCTTCTTGCCCGAACCGGTCAGATAGCCGCGGACGATGCACTCGATAGGAATCGTCTGGGCCTTCTTAACCAGCATGGCGCGGCCAGCGAGGTAGTCACGATACTCAGCAAACTCCTCGGGGAAATCCGCCGGGTCGATGGAGACGAGATGGTTGGGGACGATATCGGCAAACTTGTCGAACCAGAACGCCGAGATGCGATTGAGCACCTCTCCCTTAAACGGAATCTCGTCGGGAAGAATGAAGTCGAACGCAGAAATGCGGTCGGTGGCGACCATCAGCAGGTTTTCACCGGCATCGTAGATATCACGAACCTTGCCACGGGAATCCGGACGACGCTCCATCGTTGTCACGTGAGTCACTCCTTACCTAAATACGACAGAAATGCGGGTTCTTTCCCACACGTTTTCGCAAACTCGGAGCGGCAGGGACGCGGCCCCTCCTTCACCGAATAGCGAAAAGCTAGTGCTCCATTGTAGTAGATGCCGCGTCCGCCGTGTGCTCGCGGGGCAGATGAATTGTAAAAGTCGTACCCTTTCCAAGCTCCGACTCCACGGATATGTAGCCATGGTGACGCTCGACGATCTGCTTGGTCACGGCGAGGCCAACGCCCAGGCCGCCAGCTTCGCGGGCGCGGCTGGCATCGGCGCGCCAAAAACGGCCGAAGATGCGCGACAGATCGTCCTTGGCAATGCCGATACCGGTATCCGAAACGGCAATACTGACATGCTTGCGGTCACTGAGCACCGACACCACGACCCAACCGCCCTCGGGGGTGTAGCGCATGGCGTTGCTCATGAGGTTGATGACGCATTGCGTGATCATATCGGGGTCGGCCTCGACGACATCATCGTGACCTTGGGTCTCGTCTGCAAAGCGCAAGCGCAGATCGCGGTCGACAAACAGGCGCTCCTGAGCGTTGACGATGGAGCGCACGAAGGGGACCATGTCCACCTGCTCAAGGTTGAGCGGCGCCGTGCTGTTTTCCATGCGCGACAGGTCGAGCATCTGCTGCACCAGACGGGCAAGTCGACGCGTCTCGGAAGCAACGGTTTCCAAATGCTCATCATCGGTGGGATACACGCCGTCCTGCATGGCCTCGACCGTTGCAAGCATGGCCATAAGCGGTGTGCGAAGCTCGTGCGCGACATCCGAGGTCAGGCGCTTTTCGTGCTTCATATCCTTCTCGAGCGAGGTGGCCATCTCGTCAAAGGTCTCACCCAGCTGATCGATTTCGTCATCGCCGCGCAAGCCCGTGCGAGCGGATAGATCGCCATCGCGAATTTGCTTGGCCGTGCTGGTAATACGATGAATCGGCTTGGTGAGCATGCGCGACATGAGCGATCCGATAACGACCGAGATGCAGACTGCCACAACCGCGGCAAGGGCCATGGCGTTAAAGGTCTTCTCTCTAAACGCAGAATCTGCCTTGGTGAGCAGGGCGTCGGAGCCGATGGCCCATAGCTTTACCTGTCCGACATGCTCGCCGGAAGACGTTATGATTTCGACGTTGGCAACACTATCGGAGTCGGTGGGCGCCGACGAAACCGGGCTATGCGAGGCCTTTTTACCGCTCGAGCTGCTCGACGCCGATTCGCTCTCGCGCACATCGGCGGTCGCACTTGCCGAAGGCCATGAGTCGTCATAAACGATCACGCCCTTTTTGTTGACGACCTGCATGCCCAGATCGTCGGACACCAAACTCGATGTCGCGACCGTGCGCAGCTCGCCCGCCGTCCAATTGCCGTTTTCCTCGTACGACGTCGCAAGCTTTTCGGCGGCAGAATTGGCGATCTCAACGATATTGGAACGCGTGTAATCCGAAAAGACGGTGCCCCATACAACGGAGACAACGCCCACCAGCACCAATACCGTCATGAGCGACGTCAGGGCAAAAGCCAGGGCCATACGCGAGGGATAGCTCATCGTTGGCCGTGAATCGGAACGAGGCGTGTTCCAACTTGCTTTGGAACCCGCCTCGTTTTCCTGCTTGTGCTTTTGTCCGATTTCAAAGCGCGCAGGTGTCATATGTGATTTCCCTATTTCTCGTCCGCCTTATCGGTCTTGGCCGGGGCCTCGAAGCGATAGCCAACACCGTGGACGGTGTAGAGCCACTTAGGCTTCTTGGGGTCGTCGCCCAGCTTGGCGCGAAGGTTCTTCACGTGGCTGTCGATGGTGCGCTCATAGCCCTCAAAGTCGTAGCCGAGAACCTTCTCAACCAGCTCCATACGGTTGTAGACACGACCGGGATGACGAGCAAGCGTGGTGAGCAGCTTAAACTCGGAAGCGGTCAGGTCCACTTCCTTGTTCTCGACCAAAATCTTGTGGCCCGAGATATCGATGACCAGATCGCCGAAGTCGAGTACCTCGACGGCGGGCTCGTCGGCCTGATGGGCACGGCGGAACAGAGCGCGAACGCGCGCAACAAGCTCGCGCGGCGAGAACGGCTTGATCAGATAGTCGTCGGCTCCGAGCTCGAGGCCGATAATACGGTCCTCGATCTCGCCCTTGGCGGTAAGCATGATAATAGGCACATCCGAGGTGTCGCGAATGGTGCGGCAAACGCGCTCGCCGGGAATCTTAGGGAGCATGAGGTCGAGCACGACCAGGTCGAACTGATGCTTCTCGAACTCCTCGATAGCAGACTGGCCGTCGCCCACGCCCACAACCCAATAGCCCTCGCGCTCGAGATAGGCAGCGACAGCGTCACGGATTGCCTTCTCATCCTCGACCAGCAGAATCTTTTTTGCATCTGAAGCCATAACACGGCCCCCCTGTCTCAATTAGCTAAGAACAAGCCCATTTTAACGCACCTATGCCCACCGAGCACCGCTGCAGTGCGGCGGCTCGGCGGGCGGTACTCACAATTACAACGCGTTTATTCCCCCGTTGGCGCCTTTTTAACCCCTCGGTACTAAAGAGAGAATAGGCGGGCAGTGACCGTCTCGGGGATTCCCTGGCTGTTGCGTACCGTGGCATAGGTCAAAAACGTATTCGATTTACCCGCCGTAGCTGGATAATCGCCATATTCAAGGGCGCGGTCGGGCGACAGCAGCGAGCCATAGGTTTTGGCGGAGGTATCGATCAGAAAATGCGATGCCTGAACCTTAACCAGATATTTGTTCTTCCTGCCGGCAGCACATGCAAGCGGCTCACGCGACAGGAATAGGAAGGTCCCGTTCTCGTTGCCAATATAGGTGCCCATGTTTCCAAGACTTCCCACGCCGTTATAGGTCGCCTCGATGGAGAACACAAATGTGTCACCCATATATACGGCCTCAAAGGGAGACACCGAGGAGGGAAGGACCAGCTGAGCCCTTTTGGTATTGTTGCCGTCCGTCAGGTCAATCGCCGTCATGCCGTAGTAGACACCCTCGTCATTGCGCACGCGCGGGGATATGGTCAAGATACCGTCACTCACGCGCGGGGCAGATGCAAAGCGACCCGTTGACTTCCAAATGGTCTCGACCTTTGCCTCATCGAGCGAACGGCGGTAGCAATACGAATCGCTACTCGTCTTATTTCCGCCCGTTGAGGGCATCTTGTACCAAATGACAGACGATTCGAACGCCGTAAACATCGGCGGATCGTAGTCCTTGCCGCCTCGGTCGAGCTCAACCACATCTCCGACAAGCGACGCGCCTGCCATACTTTGCGCATAGAGCTTCCATGACGAGTTCGCAAAGTTCATCTCGACCCAAGCAAACACGCCATCGCCGGCGCGGACATCGTAAAACGAATATCCCGTACCTTCGACGGGATCCTCGATAAGCGTCGTGAGCGAGCCATCGCCCAGGTTGAGCACACCAAGCGTATTGGCATGCAGGGCAGAAGCAGGCGCCATCATCGCGGCAGCGTAGTCACCATCGCAGTAGTACAGTAGCGTGCCCAGCGGCAGCGTCCACGAGGCCGCAGGCTCAAGATCGATATCAACAGCTTCGTACTCATCCGTAATCGAGACAATCTTTGAGTCGTCTTTGATAACCTGTGGCTCGCCGGCAGCGTCGTCGCTGGTACCCGTTTTCTTTGAGCATCCGGCAAGCACCGTGGCAGCGCCCGCGGCAGCCCCTCCGAGCACAAAGCCGCGGCGCGATATTCCGTTCTTGATCTGGTCGGCGATACTCATTAGGCGATCTCGGCGCGAGCGGCCTCGATAGCGCGCGTGAGCTGATCGGCGCAAGAAGTCTTCTTCATACCGCAGGTATTACCAGCGAGAACCTCGATGACGCGATCGGCAGGAGCGCCCTCGACCAGCTTGGAGATAGCCTTGAGATTGCCGTTGCAGCCACCGGTAAACTCGACGCCCACCACCTTGTTGCCGTCATCGGACAGGTCAAGGTGAATATTGCGAGCACACACGCCCTGAGGCTTGTAATCAAACGAAATCATGCGATCCTCTCTCAGAATGTTATTCGAGACGACTATTATCCCCGTCTTTCCCTAAATGCAACGAGGCGCTTTGCCGGCAACACACATTACCAGCAAAGCGCCCTAAAAAGCTAACGTTATGCCCGAACCTACTCGAAGCTCAGCTGCTCCAGGCGATCGAAGACCGTGTCGATACGGGTGAGGAAGTCCCACGGATCAAAGATCTCGTCGAGCTTCTCCTGGCTGACGGTGCAGCGCGGGTCGGCCTCGAGACGCTCCTTAAAGGTGGGACCGGAGACGCAATCCTGCACCTCGTGCCAGGTAGCCATGGCGTTTTCCTGCACGATGGCATAGGCATCCTCGCGGGTGATGCCCGTATCGACGAGGGCCAGCAGGACCTTGGAGGAGAAGATGAGGCCGCGAGTCTTGTTGAGGTTGGCCATCATGCGAGCCGGATACAGCTGCAGGCCGTCGATAACGCGGATAAGGCACTGGAACATGTGGTCGAGTGCGATAAAGCTATCGGCCTGGGCGACGCGCTCGGCAGAGGAGTGCGAAATGTCGCGCTCATGCCACAGGGCGACATTGTCGAAGGCAACCTGGGCATTGGACTTCACGACGCGCGACAGGCCACAGACCTTCTCCATGGTGATGGGGTTGCGCTTGTGCGGCATGGCGGAGCTGCCCTTTTGGCCCTTGCGGAAAGGCTCCTCGGCCTCGAGCGTATCGGTCTTCTGCAGGTTGCGGACCTCGGTAGCAATGCGCTCGCAGGTGGCCGCTGTAGTGGCAAGGACGCCGGCCAGGTAGGCATGATGGTCGCGGCTGATGACCTGCGTGGACAGCGGATCGTGAACCAGACCCAGGTGCTCGCAGACATATTCCTCGACAAACGGCTCGATGGAGCTATAGGTACCGACGGCACCCGAGATAGCGCCAAAGGCAACGTTCTTGCGGGCGTCCTCAAGACGATCCAGATCGCGCTTGAGCTCCCATGCCCAAGAGCCAAACTTCATACCGAAGGTCATCGGCTCGGCATGGATGCCATGGGTGCGACCGGCACAGAGCGTGTTGCGCTCCTCGAAGGCGCGGCGCTTGCAAATCTCGCCGAGTTTTTTGACGTCCTCGATAATCAGGTCACAGGCCTGGGTGAGCTGGTAGCACAGAGCCGTATCGCCCAGGTCGGAGCTGGTCATGCCATAGTGAACCCAGCGGCTGGGCTTGGGGTCGCCCTCGGGGACATCGGCGTCGATGTACTCCTTCATGTTGGTCAGGAAAGCAATAACGTCGTGGCGCGTGACTTCCTCGATCTCGTCGACCTTTGCCTTCTCAAAGTTGGCGTGGTCGCGGATCCACTGGGCTTCGTCTTTAGAAATGCCGATCTTGCCGAGCTCCGCCTGGGCCTCACAGGCCAGGACCTCGATCTCCTGCCAAATGGCGTACTTATTCTCGAGGGAGAAGATGTGTCCCATCTCCGGGCGGGTATAGCGATCGATCATAGCGGCTCCTTTTTGGTTATTGGCACGTTGGTCGTAACCCAACCATTGTACCGTGCGCGGGTGCGAGTATGGACAGTAGGCATGAACCTAACATTTTGGAATTGGAGCGGGCAACGGGACGTCCGCGCGCCCGCGTCGCGGACGCGCACCGGCTGTGGGCGATCTCCTCGGATTCACGGAGACGATGGGGAGGCTTTGTTGAATTGGCCGTCCCGAGGTCTCCCACGCTCGATGGAGCGGGCAACGGGACGTCCGCGTATTTGCTTCGCAAATCCGCACCGGCTGCGGTCGGCATGCTCCGGTCCACGGAACCGCTGAAGGAGACCCGGTCGAGCCGTGTGTCCCAGCGTCTCCCTTTGCTGGGGGAGCGGGCAACGGGACGTCCGCGTATTTGCTTCGCAAATCCGCACCGGCTTCAGGCGCCTGCCGGCGCCTTCGCCTGCTCGCTACAAACGCTTCGCGTTTGCTTTACGCTCGCACCCTGTCGGGTTCGAGTCCCGGCACTTTATTGAAAAAAGCACGGCACCGTGATGGTGCCGTGCTTGTGCTCTTAACTGGAGCGGGCAACGGGACTCGAACCCGCGAGTGTCAGCTTGGGAAGCTGATGCCTTACCACTTGGCGATGCCCGCTTGTGTGTTGGCTAGTATAACGCGGTTGTCTTGTTCGATACAAGGGTGGCGATGCTTGTTTTAGCTGTGGAGATTCGTTTGAATATCACATCAATTGTGGAGACGAGGACCTTTGACCTCCTGTTCTCCCTATCTTCTACCTGCGCTTTTGTCTGATTGTTGTATTTGAGCTCAATTTGTCAGGAATTGGGCAAGCTTTTGGTCAGGCTCCGGTACTTACCCGCATGAACCTCGGCTGTAGCCTCATCCTACGCGCCGCAGCCTCCCCGTGCGGCGCACGAGGGATAAGGAGCAGCCATGTCCAACGCACCCACGCACTCTGTCCACAGCGCAATCGCAACAGGTCCGCTGCTCCTACTCCTCTTCCTGCTTTTCGGCTGCCTGGCACCGGGAGCCGCATTTGCCGTCGATGGCTACGATCAGCTCGGCTTCCGCACCATTAGCGATGATTGTGGACCCTTCTTCATCGGCAAATATGAAGCTCAGGACGCCTCGATTGCCTACTGCATGAACCAGGAACGCCCCGGGCCCACCAAGCCGGGCGGCCCATGGCTCAACTTTGATCAAGGCTGGGTGTGGCTCGACGACGAGTTCGCGGCAATCGTTTGTCACGGATATCCTACCGCCACGTCGTTTGGCGGTTATCATCTTTCACCAGATCGCGCCCGCGCCGCCACCCAGCTTGCCGTATGGATGCTCAACGGCACTACCCATGTCGACGGCACCTACTCCTACACGACCGCTCAGGGCAAAACCAAGAGTGGGCACTTTACCGCCGACAATGAAGTCGTGGCGGCTGCGCGGTGGCTCCACGACAACGCAAAATCAGGAAGCATCAAAGCCGCTCCACACCGCGCGCGGCGCTATTTAGGAACCGTATCGGGCGGCAGCAAACGTCAAGACATGCTCTATGTACTGCCGGCGGTCTCTGTTTCCTTCCAAAAGCAGTCTGCGAACACCGTTATTACCAGCGGAAACAATACCTATCAGTTTGACGGGGCAACATTCGATGTTTTTGAGAGCGCCAGCGACGCACGTGTCGGCACCATCCAGATGGACGGCAACGGTCGAGCGCAGGCAGCACTTCTGCCCAATACGGCATACTACCTAGTTGAAACGAAGGCGCCGGCCGGCTATGTCCCCCGTCGTGATCGCATCGCCTTTACCACGGGGAATGACGGTGGACAGGTCACCATTGATGAACAGCCCGGCACCATCAACCTGTGTATCGTAAAACTCGATGCCGCGACGAATGCCGGCCCCCAGGTGGGATCTTCACTCGCAGGAGCAGAGTTCACGTGTGTGTCGCAATCAACCCCCGGATGGGCGCAAATCCTCACGACCGACGAAAGCGGTCGAGCCACCCTCACCGATGTCCCCCTAGGAACCTTTACCATCTATGAATCAAAAGCCCCCGAGGGCTACCTGCCATCCAATGACAGCTGGACCTATACCGTTGGAGCCGACCAGCTCGGCGATTCAGGCGTGGTCGAGATCGAATCTCGCGTTTCCGATATCCCCATTGCGTTTGACCTTGAGATTTCCAAATTCAAGGACTACGGCAATAGCGATCAATCCGGCCTGGAGCAGCCGGCAGGAGGTGTTGTCTTTGAGGTTGTCAGCAACAGCTCTCAGCAGGTTGTTGGCACGCTGACCACAAACATCTATGGCTTTGCCTCCACCAAAGATCAGTCAGAAGCATGGTTTGGCGCAGGCAAGCGACCCGCCGGTGTCCACGGAGCCATCCCATACGACCGCGCCGGCTACACCGTTCGCGAGGTTCCGGAAACCGTCCCCGAGGGTTTTAAACGTGCAGGGGAATGGACCGTCGAGGCCAATCAGATTTCCGACGACGCCGAGCTTCAATATATCGTGGACAACCACGCTCTGTCGACGCATCTCCAAATTGTAAAACGCGATGCCCAAACAGGCGCTTCTGTTCCACTAGCCGGATTCACCTTCCAACTACTAGACAGCAATCACGAACCTGTCTCACAAACTTGCTGGTATCCAGCACATAACGTAATGGACACCTTTACGACTGACGCGACCGGGACCATCACACTGCCCGAATCGCTCGTGCCGGGCACCTATTATGTACGCGAAACCTCGGCCAAAGATCCCTATCTTGTCGGCGAAGAGATCGAGGTAAACATACCCGCCGACATGAACCTAACGCCCGTTGCAATCGCCTCGTATTATGACCACGCCGCGACCGGAAACATCAGGATCGTTAAAACCGATGCCGTAGACGGCAGCAGCCTCGCGGGCGCCATCTTTGAGATCCGCGCCTCGGGTGATATCGTGCGCCCCGACGGTAGCATTGCCGCGCTCGACGGTGAGACTGTCGCTACTGTCATTACGGATGAAGCTGGAAAAGCACGCGCGGACGACCTCCCGCTGGGATCTGGTACCGCGCGCTACGAGGTTGTCGAGACTCAAGCGCCGGCAGGCTTCTTGCTCGATCGGACATCCCATATTGTCGACCTTACTTATGCCGACCAAAAAACGCCCGTTGTAGAAGCGCGGCTTAAACTATCCAACGATTACACCAAGGTTGATATCTCCAAGGTCGATGCAAGCGGAGAGCAGGAAGTGAAAGGCGCACAACTCACCTTATATGGTCCCGATAAAACCGAAATAGACTCCTGGACCTCATCCGACAAGCCGCACCGCGTCGAACATCTTGCACCCGGCACCTACTCGTTGCGCGAAATGATGTCTCCGCGGACCTATGACCTTGCCGAGGAGATAACGTTTGAAATAAAGGATACGGGAGAAGTCCAATCCGTCGCGATGAAGGATGCGCCCATCGAGATCAAAGGACAGGTCGACAAGCGTCAGGAGCTTGTCCAACCTATCGGGAAGGGTCTGCTGGCCAACGGCGATGGTAAAAATCGCGCCGCAACGCAAACCAATACGGACGGACTTTTCTCCTATACCATCGACGCTCGAAACGATTCAGCTACCTGGGTTGATGAGTTCACAATTACCGATGATCTTGAGTGTGCCGAGGACGATGCGGCGAGATTCGTCTCAATCGAAACTCCCGTCGCCATCGGCGACCTCAACGGTCTGTGCAACGTGTGGTATCGCACGACGCCGTTGGACTCGACAGACGTCGATGAGCCGGCAAACGCGACACTTGACGATGGGCACGAAAATCCTTGGCTTGAGTCCGACGAGGTAAAGGAGAGCCTTGGTGAGGACTGCCGCCTCGTCGATTACGACGGCTGGCACCTCTGGAAGGCGGATGTCTCGACCACGGAATCCACCACACTCGAGGCGAAAGAACTCGACCTTGCATCCAATACCGTCGTAACGGGTATTCGCATTGAATACGGTGCAGTAGCCGCCAACTTTACGACTCGAAGCGATGCAGATTCCTGGACCCGCGATGATCTCAAAGATGAGCACGACGACCTTGACGATGCCAAAGCAATCCTTGGCACAGACGCTCGGGGCGCAGTCGTGCACATGCAGGCAACGTCGGCTTATACGCCCCAAACCGCACTCACCAACAGCGCGCGCGTCGATCTTTGCCGCAACGGCGGCGGCGATAAACTTGAGTCACATGACGAGGACCGTGTCATTCAACGCTGTACCCTACCGCAGGACCTACCGGCAACAGGATCAGTTCCCATCGCCGCTTGCATCACCGCGCTCCTTACCTCGGGTGCCGCAGCCATATGGTTCGCTCGCCTTAGGTCGATCCCAAAGAAGCTCTAGCGCGATAAAAAAGCGGGCGCGCCAGTCCCCCGGCTCGCCCGCTTTCAATCATTTAAATCGCCGTATCTACTCTGCAGACGAAGATCCACCATCAACGATTGCCTGCTCGGACTCAGGAATCCCATCGGCACCCGTGCTCTGTTCTTGCTCCACCTCTTCGCTGATTGCGGAGGCGGGGGTCGAGCCCTTCGCACCCACGATGTAGGCAGCCCCAAATCCTAACGCAATGGCGATCAAGGTCAAAATCACGTAGACAGGCCAATGGCGCTTAATATACGAAAACACGTTGACTCCTTAGAGCTCCGTCTACGAACGGCGGATAACCTCGGTCACGACCTCGGATACCGTGGCAATGTTCGTCGGGTTGACATTGTGGGGCAGGTCGTCCTCGGTACGAGCGCAAGCCAGGCGCGTGCCGTCCACGCCGGCGATGGTGAGGGCTCGGCGGCTCGCCTCGAGCGCGGAGTAGGCATCGGTCTTGGCATAGGGCATCTCGAGCGCGCCACAATCGACATGGAACGACTTGCACACCTTGCTGACCAGGTTCATGATGCGGCGATCGCCCTTGAGCAGCTGCTGTTCGCCCTCAATCGTCACCACCGAAAGCCTACCGGCGCCGACGGATTCAAGATTGATGAAGAATACGCCGCGGAGCTTATCGCGATGCGAAGCCAAGAAGGCCTTCATACCGGCGCCATCACAATCCGAGGCGCCCGTTGCCACAAACCAGATATCGTGACCGAGCAGCTCATCATCGCCCATAGAGGCGACAGCCGAGAGCATATCTTCGGAAGAAGCGCCGTCGGAAGACGTAGCGCCGCCCTTCCAGCCATCGTTATCGTCCTCGAAATTATCCCACGAACCGATGCCGCGACCGGACTTCTTGGCATCGTAATCGTCTTCGACGCCCAGCCAATCACTCATGCTGTCCTGTTCGTTTTTCTTTTTACGACCGAACAGGCCGCCCAGGCCGCGCTTGCGAGACTTGGGTGCCGCCGGGGCGGGAGCCGAAATAGTCTCGATCGGCTGAGCGCCCGACGCAACGGGCATAGGAGGCGCAACGGGTGCCGATGTGGGTTCGGGACCCTGAGCGGTAGCAAAGGGGTCGTTGACCTGTGCGGAGGGGTCGGGAAGGTCGAACAGCGACGTGCGAGACGCAACGTTTGCCTGCTTCATCGACGGCAGCGACGGATCGGGGACCGAAACCAACGGAGACGAGGAAGGTGCAGGCGACGGAGCCGACGCCGGATCGGGAACATTCATCTGCGGACGCGGCGATGCCTGGGAGGAAATCTGGGCCATAAGGGAATCGACCGTTTCGTCCTGGGTGGGAGCAACATCGGCAACCGTGGCACCGGAACCACTCGGGGTCGGCATGGTGAAAATCTGCGTGGAGTAAGGCCTCGACTCATCTATCTCGGGAGCCTCGGAAACCGCAGGCACTTCCTCCTGCTCGACCTCGGTCGAATCATCTTGCTCGGCTGTCGCGTATTGCTCTTCGTCAGAGTTGGCCTCGACGGGCTCGTCCTCGGCGGCATCTTGGATTTCGGCGGCATCAATAGGCTCGTCATCGTCTGCCGCATCGCCCTGCTCATCGGAAACAGGAAGGGGCTCGGCGATCGCGGTGCCTTGCTTTTCAAACGTTATCGTGGAATCGAACTGCGCGGCATCAAACGACATGGTGCTATCGACGTGCTGTTGAGCCTCGAAAGACGTTGTCGCCTCAACAATATCCGCGGACGTCGGCTGCTGGGACTCAAAGGACGTTGTAGCTTCGGCGGCATCGACGGGCACGGACTGCATAGCCTCGTTCTGCTCGAACTCTTGCGCCGCGAGCTCACGTGCCGCCTCGGCTGCCTGCTGCTGAGCGATAGCCTCCTGCTCGGCAGCCTCGCGTGCGGCAGCGCGCTTCTCCTCGAAATCGTCGACAAATTTCTTGCCCTTTGCAAGCGCACTCTTAAAGAAGTTGGAAGCGCTGGCGCCAATCGAAGAGAACGCGGATGCGATATCGGCATGGGGCGTTGCCGCGGGAATCTCGGCTGAGAAATCAGTATCGCTCTCGTAAGACACGAGCCTCGGCTGTTCAACGTAATCGTCGTCAGACTCGTCCGCAACGTCTTGCGCCGGCGCGGCGGGAGCCAAAACGTCCAGTCCTGCAGCGGGATCGATCGCGGACACTGCCTCGGGCTCGGCAACGGCAGCGGCCACCGCGGCAGACTCATCATCCACGGTGGCAACGGGCGCAGGCGCAGTCACGACGGGGACAGGCTCGGACTCAAACGTCGGCTCCTCGCCCTCCTCGTAATCGAGCGTGCAGGACTCGGGAAGCATTCCGAGAGCACGGATGGCATCCGAACCAAAACGGATGTTGCCGGCGGCATTGCGATAGAGCTTGGGCTCGGGGTCGGGCGCGACAGGCTCCTCCGCCGGCTCGACAGCGGGAACCTCGTCATTGAACTCTTCGGCCTGGACAGCCTGATTCTGATCCTCGGGCACAATGGCGCCAATCAGCGTCTCGTCGGCAGACGCACCCTCAAAGCCCTCGATCTGCTCGTCGAAAGCCTCACCCTGTTCGGGCTCGGCCTGAGCGTCGGGAGCAATCGGCTGACCGAACTCGTCCTCGGCGTAGGTGGGCTCTTCATACTCGATGGTGTTGCCGTAGTCGTTTTGCTGCTGGGCCGCGGCATACTCCGCCGCTGCGCGCGCCATTTCCTCGGCACGACGCTTTTGCTCCCCAAAATAGGTATCGAACGGAACATCGTCGGGAAACTCGTTTTCGCCCTGGAAGGGAGCAACGTTGTCCATAACGCCGAGCATAGCGGCGACAGAAGACTTGTTGCACACCGCGCCGGACGTATAGGGAAGAATGTGGCGGTTAGAGATGATGTTTGCCGCGTTGGCAAGTGCAACGAGGGAAGCGAGGATCGCGACAATCCACAGCAGAACCTTGAGCGCGCCGGGGAGCGGCAGGATACGCAGGATGGCAACGGCAGCGGGGGCAACCGTGGCAACGGGCAACAACTTGGCGATGAGCGCACGATACGAAGCATAAGGCTCGCGGGCAAGCAGCTCAGCGCGGGGAGAGTCGTAGTGTGCGACAACGACCACCGGGCGGTTGCGCGGAGACGCAAGCGGGCCCGAGGCCTTGTGGTAGGCGATGACATTTTGGCTCACGCCCGTCTTGCCCAGGCGCGAAACCACGGGGTGGCCCGTGCGCTCGAGCACGTAGAGCACGGCACCGACAATGGCCAGCAAGGTGCCGACCAAGCCGATACCGCCGCCGATGCCCATCAGCAGGGCGCCGGCAAACGCAAGAATACCGGTAACGGCAAATGCCAACCTACTGGGCGCCGGGGCATTGAACTCCTGAACCTCGGGATCAAAGCCGTGGTTGCGGAAGATCTGAGCGATATCCTCGGCAGCCAAGCGCTCTTCTTCACTGCATGCCGGCGTAATGCCGGTGTTCTGCAGCAGGTGGTTAATATAGTTCTGGGTGTTCGCCATGTGCGCTCCACATCCATAATCCGACAAATAGGCCCAATGCATGCACATTAGAACCGTATATAGTCGAAAGTATACCCCGAGCGAGCGCAAACGACCGAAATCGGGCCATCTTAACGCCCCGAGCGGACAAGGATATAGCCTAATCTCCATATCGGACTAAAATCATGGCAGCAAACCACCTTCTCATGCGAGGACTCTATGACGGCAAGCGACACGACCGCGACAATTAAAAAAGGGAATTCGGAGCCCAGTTTCGATAAAACGGCTCAGCGCATCCTCAATCTTTTCTTTGTGCTCAACAGCTCCCCCGAACCGCTGACGACCGAGCAGATCGTCTTGGATTCTGACCTGGGATATGGCTCGGGCAACATCGACTCGGATAAGCGCAAGTTTCGGCGCGATCGTGACAAACTGCTCGAGCGTGGCATCTTAATCAAGGAGGTTCGCCCCGCCGGTGCGCAGGAGACCGAGGAAAGCTCGTGGACAATCGACCGCGAGCACACGTTTGCCGCAGGTGGCCTCATCACCGCAGACGACGCCGACATCCTACTCAACGCCATCGACCAGACGCTAGCGGCCGGCTCTTCCACCTTTGCCGCGCCGCTTGCCGATATTCGCTCCAAAATTGCCTACCTCACCGGTGGGACGGCGGTGGACGAAGCACCGATCCGCCGCTCTCCCGCCGTCGATGCGGTATGGAGTGCCTTTGCCGAGCGTTGCGCGCTGCGCTTTTTGTACCAAAACGGACGCGGCGAGCAACGCGAGCGGACCGTTTGCGTCTACGGCATGTTCGAGCGCGAGGGCGTGGCGTACTTCTGCGGCCTCGACAATGTCACCGACGACATCAGGACATTCCGCTGCGACCGTATCGTTCGCGCTTGGCGTCCTTCGAAGGCCTACGCCATCCCTGCGGACTTCAACCTCAACGATTACTTATTCTTTGAGTTCGATTTTGCCGACCGACCGCCCGTTGCAGCTACGTTCTCGTTCGCCCCTCAGACGCAGATCGATATGATCAACGGTCTCACGCGCGGGCGCGGCGAGCTCGCACACACCGATTTGGGATGGACCTGGACCGTTGACGTGCGCGACCTTGAAGCCGCCGCTTCATTTTGCATGGCCCACGCCATGGACGGCATGAGGCCCGTGGCCCCAAAATTGCTCAAACAGGCGTGGAACCACCTCATTGAAAGGACGGTGCACGAGCATGCCCGTGCGTAAACTCACCAGCGAGCAGAGGCTCTCGCGCGCCATCGACATCATGGAGGCCCTCTACGCCGCCGGCGAGAACGGCATGACTCGAACCGAGATTTGCAGTCGCTTTAACATCACGAGGGTGTCGCTCGACGAGATTCTCGAGATCGTCTCGACGCTCGCTGATCGAGAATCGGGTGCGCGCATCATCTGCGAATGCCACGGCGAGCGTGTGGTCCTCACCGGTGACGCCGGGCGTGTGCTACCGCTGCGCCTGAGTGCCGCCGAGGGCGCTGTGCTCAACCATGAACTTGAATCGTTGGGGATCGAGCCGCAGACGGCGGCTCGGATTCGATCTGCTCTTCTACCCGAAGAGCTCGGCTATAACCAGCGCGTCTTTGACACCGTCAACCGCGGGTCGCACTGGCAGCAGCTGAGCTGCGCCATTCAGGACGGCGTTCGCTGTCGTATCTCGTATCGCTCGATGGACGATGCACGGCCACGCGAGCGTCTGGTCGACCCCTTGCGCATTACGGCAAACGGCGACCAAACATACCTGATTGCCTGGGACATCGCGGTCGATGAGCAGCGCACCTATCGCATGGATAAAATCGAGGGACTCGCCCTGACGGAAGACTCCGTCGTGCCTCACGCACCGGACGTTGCATCCCTCCACGATTCCCTTGCCCGGACGCAGCGTAGCGCAAAGCTCTTGATGCCATTCGATATGGCGGAGCATCTGGACTGGGCCGGCGTCACCCTCATCGAGCGCGGCGGGGCAGACACGGCAACGCTAACCGTGCATTATGGCTCCGAGCGTTGGCTACTGAGCCAGGTAATCGCAGCGGGCGGGGCCATCCGCATCTTGGATGACCCCGCCTTGTCAGAGCGTCTGTGCGATATGGCAAAATCCCTCGTCTGTCCGCTTTAGCGGCGCCGTTCGTGGCGTGCGCGCCACAGCTGTAGATAGTGCCCGATTTGTGCCGATTCGATGCGCTGATAGGAACTCGTGGGCAGCGACGTTAAGAATTTCTTGCCGTAGCCCTTCGTCACCAGGCGCGGGTCGGCCAAGATGAGTACGCCGCAATCGGTCGATGAGCGAATGAGGCGACCGGCTGCCTGCTTGACTTCAAGCACCGCCTCGGGCAGCGAATAGCGCGCCCAAGCGCGATCTTCGCGCAGATTGCGCTCGCATGAGAGCGGGTCTGTGGGGCTCGAGAACGGCAGCTTGGGAATGATGACGCAGCGCAGCGTCTCGCCGCTGGCGTCAAACCCTTCCCAAAAGGCCTTAAGCGCAAAGAGTGACGAGGTCGGTTCGTTGATAAAGCGATCGCGCAGACGGCGAGGGGACGAGTTGCGCTGCTGGCAGTTGAGTTCCAGACCCGCACGGGCCATCTTGGGCTCAACGCGGGCGTATAGGTCTTCCATGTCGCGCCGATTGGTGAACAGCGTGAGCACCGAGCCGCCCATGGCAAGATGCGCGTCGACCAGCACACGCTCGAGCGCCGTAAGATAGCTCTCACGATCGCGCGGATCGGGGATATCGCCCGCAACGACTACAGCCATGTTCGAATCGAAGTCGTAGCTCGAGTCCAAGTGCAGCGATGAGGATGTCGAGGCACTGATGCGATCGAGGCCGACGGCGTGGTTAAAGTGCTCAAAGCTCTTGGAAACCGTCATGGTCGCCGATGCAAAGATAGCCGTGTGGACCTCGGGCAGCCACTCGGTTGCCAAGGCCTCGCCAATATCGATACGCTCCGCGGTCATCGACTCGCCGCCGGCACGCAGCCTGCGATTGACTTGCAACGAATACACGTAGTGCTCATCGGTACCGTCAATGATGAGCTTGAGGTTCTCGGCCAGCTCGTGCAGGCGGCGCGAGATTTCACCCAGGTCGACAACAACCTCGGGCTTGTCGGCGGCGACGGCTTGTACCAACGCGTCGACGCTCTTGTCAGCTTGTTCCAATGCGTCGATGGCAGTGTAGGCCGACTGCAAGAAATCATGCCAGTCGTCAGATTCGCGCAGCTCGGGGCCAATCCATAGATTGGCATTGTCATAACCCCCACGGGCACGGCGGCCGAGCTCGCGAACGCCATCAAACACGTCGGCGATCGCCATGCTCGCACGCGCAACCGTCGAGGTCGCTTTGGCAGTAAGGCCCAGATAGAGCGTAGAGCCCCCGGAGGCTGCCAAATCACGGGAAACCTGGCTTAGCGCGCCGGTGCTCGAGCCGCCCAGGCGCTCAAACAGAACGCGTGATTCGTCCGCCGACACCACGCGCGCCCACTGACGGCGAGCCTCGCGCTCGATGGAATGGGCCTCGTCGATTACCCAATGACGAATCGGAGGCAAAATCCTGCCTTCGGCCGCGACATTGCGGAACAGCAGGGAATGGTTGGTGACCACCACATCGGCATGCGCCGCACGACGGCGAGCGCCGTGGACCAAACATTTATCAGGGAAAAACGGGCAGAGGCGACGAGCACACTCGCGCGAGGCCGTCGTAAAGTCGGGGCGGTTGACGCTGCGCCACCGAATGCCGAGCGAGTCGAGGTCGCCATCGGCTGATTGGCAGACGTACGCCATGATGACCGCGACTGCCGTAAGCGTATCGGCAGGATCACGCTTAGTCGTAATTTCGACTTGGCCGCGGCTCATGCGCTCAAGCTTGCGCAAGCATGGATAGTGGTCATAGCCCTTGAGGGCGCAAAACGATAGGCCTCCGTCCAGTTGCTCGGCAAGTTTTGGCAGCTCATGATACATGAGCTGGTCGGCGAGATTATTCGATTTAGTCGCGATACCAACCGTGATGTTGTTGCGGCGTGCTGCCTCGGCAAAAGGCACCAGATAGGCCATCGATTTGCCGACGCCTGTGCCCGCCTCAATTACACGATGAGTGCCCGTGACCAGCGCATCGCGGACCTCGAGCGCCATCGCGATCTGCTCATCACGCGGCTCGTAGGTGGGATACATGCGATTGACCAGGCCACCCGGCGCATAGTCTGCCTCAATCTCCTCACGACTCGGCATCTTGAGGACCGGCAGTTCGTCGGCGTCCACCCGATCGTCGGCGCGATCGGCCTTGAGAACGTCAGCACGAGCGGCGCTGAGAGAGAAGATAGAACCGGGGTTCTGCCCCGCCAAGAATGAGAATATAGGACGATAGGACCAGGGTACGTCGGGGTGCATGTCGGCCAGGCGCGCCATTAAGCCCTGAGGCAAGTCCCCGAGCGCCACGAGCAACACACGCCACACACCACACAGGGCGTCGACATCGGCGTTGGCGCGGTGCGACACCGAGTCGCAGCCAAACAGGTCGGCCATGAAAGACAGCTTATGCGATGCCAGGCGCGGAAGCGCGATGCGCGACAGTGCCAGCGAATCGATCCAGATGTCGCTGACGTTGACACCGCCCTTGACCGACTCGATAAACGAACGGTCGAAGGTGGCGTTATGCGCAATCACCGGGCAGCCACCGACAAATTCGGCGAGAGCGGCCACGGCCTCGACGGCCGATGGGGCATCTGCCACATCGGCATTTGTAATGCTCGTGAGCTCGGTTATCTCGGCGGGAATCAGCTGCTTGGGATGCACGAAGGTATCGAAGCGGTCGATGATCTCGCGGCCCGAAAGACGGGCCGCGGAAATCTCAATTAACTCGTTGTCCTGTACCGAAAGACCCGTGGTCTCGGTATCGAGGACGATAACGTCCTCTTCGATAAGGCCAAACGATTGGGTTTTGGCGCGCTCGGCAAGCGTGGCATAGGAGTCGATGACAAACTGCGGCGTTCCTGACGAAACCGCGTCCTCGATTAGCATGCAATGCCCGCTCGACGAAGACCCATACGGATCAGGCTGTCACAGACCTGCGGGAACGTCATGTCGTCGGTGTGGCGGATTTCATCCGGATACAGCGACGTATCGGTCATGCCGGGAATGGTATTGGTCTCGAGGATAACGGGGCCGTCCTCGCTCACGATAAAATCGCTGCGCGAGATGCCCAAGCAACCGAGTGCCCTATGGGCCGCACAGGCAAGTTCCTGGGCACGCGCATAGTTTTCGGGCGAGATCTGCGCCGGAATACGATGGATGTCAGCGGGATCGACGTACTTTACGTCCAAGTCGTAGAACTCGCAGTCCTCGGGCTTACGAATCTCGACGATCGGCAGGGCGCGCACGTCGTCCTCACCGTATACGCCGACGGTGATCTCGGTACCCTCGATGCACTTCTCGATCAGCACTTTGTCGCCGTACTCAAACGCCTTGGCGATTGCCGCGGGCAGCTCGGAGGGCTCATGGACCAGGGAAATGCCATAGCTGGAACCGTTGACGGCCGGCTTCACAAAGCAGCGCTCGCCACAAACCTCGACGATATGATCGGTATCGACTTCATCGCCCACCTCGAGCGCGAGGCCGGGGGCAATGGGAATGCCCGCCTTGGCGTACAGGAGCTTAGAGACCTCCTTGTCGGCACCGCAGGCGCTGGCAAGCACGCCCGAGGCCGTGTAGGGGATACCCAGGGTCTCCATGGCACCCTGCATGGCGCCATCCTCACCGCCGGCGCCGTGCATGGAGATAAATGCCACATCGAAACCGCCGGTCGCCATGGTTACCATAAAGTCATCGGCGGCGGTGTCGAGCAGCTCCACCGAGGTGTAGCCGGCTTCCTTCAGTGCCGCCACGACGTTCTTTCCCGAATTGAGCGAGATCTCGCGCTCGGCGGAATGACCGCCCGCCAAGACCGCTACGTGCATGTTCTCTAGGCTTTTACCCGGCATGGGCAGACTCCTCCTCTATAATTTCTGCAGCTGATACCATATTGTAGCGATACACTCTACGTTTCCCCAAAATCGAAAGGCTTCCATGAATCCCAGGACTAAATCTCAGGACATTCGCGACTTGAGCCAAAACGATATTCGCGAGCTCGTGGCCGAACTCGGCCAGCCCGCCTTCCGCGCAAAGCAGCTCATCGAATGGGTCTTTGAGAAGAACGTTTGTTCGTTTGACGATATGACCAACCTTCCTAAGGCTTTCCGCGAGCAGCTTAAAGGCGCTTTCGCCTTTGACACGCCGACTGAACTCACCAAGCAGGTTTCCAAAGATGGCTCTCGCAAGTATCTGCTCGAGTACCACGACGGCATTTCCGTCGAGACCGTCGGCATGCCCCGTCGTAATAAGCTTTCCGTCTGCGTTTCCACCCAGGCAGGCTGTGGCATGGGCTGCGCCTTTTGCGCTACTGGCCTCAACGGCCTCAAGCGCTCTCTGACCGCTCAAGAGATCGTCGACCAGGTACTTCATGTATCCAACGACTTTGGCGAGCGTGCCACGAGCGTTGTCTTCATGGGCCAGGGCGAGCCGTTTGCCAACTACGACGAGGTTCTCAAGGCACTGCGTATCCTCAACGACCCCGATGGCATCGGTATCGGCGCCCGTCACCTCACCGTCTCTACCAGCGGCGTTATTCCTGATATTCGCAAATTTGCCGACATACCCGAACAGTTCACGCTTGCCGTTTCCCTTCATTCCGCCATCCAGTCAACGCGCAATAAACTCATGCCAGGTGTTAAGAAGTACACGCTGCTTCGCCTTCACGAGGCGCTTCAGCTCTACACCGAGAAGACTGGCCGCCGCCCGACCTATGAGTATGCCATGATTGAAGGCGTCAACGATACGAATCCCGAGATGCAGGCGCTCTGCGACTTCTGCGAGGGAACGCTGTGCCACGTTAACTTGATTCAGCTTAACGACATCGAGGGCAGCCCGCTCAAGCCGTCGCCGATTCATAAGGTTGAGGATCTTCAGCGCCGCCTTGAGTCTCGTGGCATCGAGACCACAATCCGTAATTCTCGCGGCAATGATATTGATGCCGCCTGCGGACAGCTGAAGCAGCGCTTCAAAGTTCAAAAGAACGCATAGGGGAGTCACACCCCAAAACGTTTCATGTGAAACATCGAGCAGCCCCGGTTGCAGGATATGCAACCGGGGCTGCTTCATTTATTGACTTCGATTATAAATCAGCTGCTACTGGTCCCATTAATAACAGCCAAAATAAGGGGTCCTTGTCGTGTGAATCAGACAAGGACCCATCAAAAAGTGCTGGGTAATTGTTAGGTACCTAATAGCCTACATTTTCCCATTGATTGCTAACCCAACCTTGATTAATTTTGGGATTCTTCGTTACCTGAGCAGTACGCATGGCAACATCTTCTGTCATAACATCCATTTTCTTCTTGGACGTATCAACGATATCTTGCGCACCACGAAGCAAACGACCTCGGAGCTCATCGTCTGTCGCAATCTTATAGCCAGCAAAGGCACCAGCCGCGACAGTCGTCGCCAATGCAATCGCAGTTAAAATCTTATTCCTCATCTTGGTCTCCTTGATCAAACTGAATCATTTCACCAAGAATACGAGAGAGGTCTTCCTCGTCTTTAAACTCAATCTCGATCTTATTCTTTCCACGTGAGCTCTTCACACGTACATTGGTATTAAATACCTGACGAAGTACGCGGGCAGCCTTTTTAAAAGACTGAGGCGTTGCAGGCCGCGGTGTCTTAGGTGTCTCTCCGGCAGAAAACAACGGAGCAAGATTTTCTGTCGCTCTAACGGAAAGGCCCTCTGCAACAACCTTCTCTGCAAGTCGAATTCGAGCATCTTCATAGGGTACTGCAAGAATAGCACGTGCATGACCAGCTGTAAGTTTGCCCTCAAAAATCATCTGCTGAACAACTTCGGGGAGATCGAGAAGGCGCAGTGAGTTTGTAATTGCGGAGCGTGACTTGCTTACCGCCTTTGACAATGCCTCCTGGGTCATACCGCTGGCATCAATGAGCTGGCGATACCCCTTAGCCTCTTCGACGGGATTCAGATCAGAACGCTGAAGGTTTTCGATAAGTGCAAGAGCCAGCATCTCTTCATCATTAACTTCTTTAATGATGACAGGCAGCTCCTCAAGACCAGCAAGCTTTGACGCCTGGTAACGCCGCTCACCAGCGATGATCTCATAGCCGTTTCCATGCTTGCGAACCAAAAGCGGCTGCAAAACACCATGTTCTTGGATTGACTCGCTCAACTCGCGAAGTTCAGTTTCGTTAAAGTGAATTCGTGGCTGATTTGGGTTGGGAACGATATCCTCAATAGGTAGTTTTGTTTCAGATGCAGCATTTGAAGCAGATGCAGCCGAACCACCGGTCTCATATTCGGCCTCTGAGACCAAAGCATTGAGTCCACGTCCCAATCCGCCACGTTTCTTTGCACTAGGCACGCTTGATCACCTCTTTTGCAAGGTTCATATATGCTTTTGCACCCTTATTTTGTGGCGCATAGGTAATTACCGGCTCTCCAAAAGACGGAGCTTCGGAGATTTTAACCGTACGGGGAATCAGTGTCTTAAACGCCTTATCACCAAAGTACGATTGAACTTCCTCAACAACCTGATTCGACAGAGAAGTACGCGAGTCATACATAGTCATAAGCACGCCATAGGTGTCTAAGCCCTTGTTCAGACGTGATTTAACCATCTTCATTGACTCAAGCAGCTTCGTAACACCCTCGAGTGCGTAATACTCGCACTGGATCGGAATCAATACGCTATCTGCTGCAGTCAAGGCGTTAATAGTAAGCAGGCCGAGCGATGGAGGACAATCAATAAAAATGAAATCGAACTCATCCTGAATCGGCTCAAGCAAATCTTTGAGGCGGGTTTCACGAGCAATTGCGCTTACGAGCTCAATTTCGGCGCCTGCAAGCTGAATTGTAGCAGGAATTACGAATACCTTTTTGCAATTTGTATCAAGAACAAGCGATTCTGCCGGCACATCATTCAACAATGCATCGTAGATGCAGTGATCAAGGTCTTCTTTTTCAATTCCAAATCCACTGGTGCTATTTCCCTGCGGATCAAAATCAACAATCAGTGTCTTACGACCCTGCTCACCCAATGCTGCCGCAAGGTTTACAGCCGTCGTTGACTTACCAACCCCGCCTTTTTGATTGATGATTGCAATGATACGCGTGTCTTTTGCGCTCTTAGAACGCTTAACGTCGCGAAATCCCACGGTCCCTCCTGGTGTGTATTAAAGCTGTCAAACGGAGGATGTTTCACGTGAAACATTCCGAATCGATATCAACCGCCATGTTTCACGTGAAACACTGCAAGTTGTTAATAAACATTATGTTTCACGTGAAACATCTAGGCAAGCGGATTCTTCTTAGCCATGCCATTTGCACGAGGCAATGAAACGGATGCCGGATGACTCTTCTTAAGAACAATAAACTCCCTGTGGCCCAAGCCCTCAGGCAAATCGATTGCATCATTCAGAAGCAAAGTGAAGCCGCAGATCTTAGCTGCTGATATCCCGGAAGCAAGCTCCTCATCCGTCGGATTGCCCTTGGTGATAACAAATAAACCTCCATCCTTGAGATACGGAGCCGCATACTCAACAAGAATCGGTAGAGGGGCCAGTGCGCGTGCGGTTACGACAGAGAACTTCTTCTTATGGCTTCGAGCATATTCTTCAAGACGATAATGAATCGCATGAGCATGTTTCAATCCAAGAGCATGAACAAAAGAATTAACGGCATCAACCTTCTTGCCAACAGAGTCAATATAAGTAGCTTTACGATGCGTAGTTATGGTTAAAGGAATGCCAGGGAAGCCGGCACCTGTTCCCATATCGAGCAAAGCCCCCTCAGGAGCCTTATTGATATAGGGGAGCAAAACTAGTGAGTCGAGGATATGAAGTATCGCAGCATCTTCTACGTTAAGGATGCGGGTAAGATTCGTTGTCTTATTTGTTTCCAGAACTAAATCCAAATGCTGAATACATTTCCTCAGCTCAACATCAGTTACGCTCAAGGAATACTCATTGCAATAGGAAGTTAGACGACTCAACATCTCGTCAGCTTGCTGATCAGTAAGTACTAACAACGAAAGCTCCTTTCTGACAAAAATCAGTGTATCGAGAACTTTTGACAAAAAAAGGGGACGTGGAAACCACGTCCCCTAAGCATAAGCTCGAGTAGATTATCGAGCAACAATCACAACATGGCGATCGGGATCAGAGCCCTCGGAATGAGTGTCAACGGCATCGTTGCCGCGAAGGGCAATGTGAACCAGTCGACGCTCATAGGCATTCATGGGCGGCAAGGAAACACTCTTATGAGTGCGAATGGCGCGCTCGGCAGCGGACTGCGCCATGGAAGCAACCTTGTCCTGTCGGCGGCTCTTATAACCCTCGACGTCCACGACGACCGGATACCTAAAGCCAAGCTTGCGGCTCACCAGCAGCGAGAACATAACCTGAAGGGCATCGAGGGTACGTCCGTGACGCCCAATGAGAACAGCAAGATCCGGAGCCGTTACATCCAAAATCAGCTCACCCTCGTCGCCCTCATACTCATCGATAGGAGAGTTGGCGGCATCGAAGTGCGAAAGGATGGAACGCAGGATGGAAATCGCGACATCGGCAATGGTGTCGAGCTCCTCGTCTGTCAGCTCTTCACCAGCCTTGTAGCGCTGTGCAATCTCGGGATAATCGCCCGCGACCTGCGGGGCAACCTCCTCAAGCATATCCTCGATGATCTCTTCAGACATAACGTACTCCAAAAGTTAGGTACCTAAATAAGATTACTGTCCCACTACTTCTTCTTGTGCGGGCGCGGCTTCTTCTCGCGACGAGTGACCTCGACCTGCAGCGGAGCGTTCTTAAGACGCTCCTCCTCATCGGCCTTAGCCTTGTCGATAACCTTCTGCGTCACGAAGATCTGCTGGATAACCTGCCAGGCAGAAGACACATCGTAGTACAGCAGAACGCCGACGGGCAGGCTCCAGCCCATCCAAAGCATCATGACCGTCATGACAACGGCCATCATACGCATGCTCTGCGCCTGCTGGCCGGTCTGATTGCGCGACATATAGAGCTGCGGAATCAAGGTCAGGACGGCAAAGAGGATCAGGCAGATCAACGCAGGCAGTGCGACCATAAAGCCATCGGCAAAAGAGGCGCTCGGCGTGGTGGTCAAGTCGGGCAGAATATTAAAGAACGAGAACGTGCCGTCGTTAAAGTAGTCCGGCAGGTTACGCAGCAGCGTAAATAGGGCGAACAGGACAGGCATCTGGATCAACAGCGGCAGACAACCAGCCATGGGGTTGAACTTGTTCTCGCTGTAGAACTTCTGCATCTCCTCGGCCTGACGCTGGGGATCGTCGGCATAGCGCTCCTGGATCTCGAGCATCTTGGGCTGCAGCACCTGCATGCGAGCCGTCGACTTGGTCGACTTGAGCATAAGCGGCGTCAGCAGCAGACGGATGATGACCACCAGGATGATGATGGACAGGCCCCAGTCGACCGCAAAGGTCTGGATGAGCTTGAGCAGCTCGAAAAGGATGTTAACGATCCAATCCCACATGTAAGTTTTCCTCCGATAGCGAGTGCCCGCTAGGGCACAGGGTCATAACCGCCGACGTGCAGGGGATTGCAGCGAGCGATGCGCCTCACGGCAAGCCAGCAGCCTCTCAAAACACCGTACTTCTCAATCGCCTGAATGGCGTATTGCGAGCACGTTGGGTAATAAATGCAGGCGTCAGGCAATAAGGGCGAAATAACCTGTTGATATATGCGAATAGGAGCGATGGCAACACGTCGCAAAACGTGATTGCTCATCGCTCCTCCCCGGCAACGCCGGCGCGTTTCATAAGCGAACGCAATGCCTTGTCCATCTCCTGCGGCGAGGAATCCCTCGTCTTGGGAGTTGCGAACAAGATGATGTCATAACCCGCAACGGGAAATCCGCAGCTGTGGGCGGCCTCGCGCATCACACGCTTAGAACGGTTGCGCACGACTGCGCAACCGAGCCGTTTAGCACCAACGAAGGCGACCCTTCCGGAGTCGCCTTCGCCAACCGATTCACATATGGTCATTCGAATCAGAGGGTGATTGAAACGACGCCCCTGACTGAACACATGCTCGAAATCTTGCCGAGACTTAATAGTCTTCATGCGAGATGTGTGTATCGCTGCTAGACAGTGAGACGCTTGCGGCCCTTGGCGCGGCGACGGGCGAGCACGGCACGACCGCCCTTGGTGGCCATACGGGCACGGAAGCCATGGGTCTTGGCACGCTTACGCTTATTAGGCTGATACGTACGCTTCATCTTAAGTTCCTCCTGCTGCATTTCGAGTGTCCGCGGGGGCGCGGACGCAGATATAGACACGTGAGCTTGAAGATTGTAGGGAAATCAATGTTCAAATGTCAAGAAATCAAAGGTAAAAGGTTGCGCAGTTCACACGGTTCCCCCATAAGCCGAGCTCGATTTAGCGGTGCGTGGCAACTTTTCACGATATTTCATCGAGTTTTCAACAGGTCATGTTGGCAATGTTGAGAACTTTTCGTCCGTTTTCCAAAGTTTTCAACAGGTTTTGAAAGTTTGTCGAAAGATGAGAAACATTGCACGGTGAGCTACTATTTGTTCGAAACCTATTGAAAGATTGCGAGCGGCATGTCTGACGACTTTTACACCATGGTCGATTCCGGAGACCCGGCACCCGACAACGAGCACATCACCGGCGTGCGCGAAGAGCGCGACGAAGGCGAGCAGACGACCACGCAGGCGCCAAAAGCCATGTACGCCGCACGCATAGCGGTCTATGACGATATGCTGTCGACGCCGCGTGTGATCGTCATAGATCCGCAAGATGTCCGCACGTATTTGGAAGAGACGACCAACACCGTCTACCAGTGCATGAAAGAACAAGGTGGCCATATCTCGCTCATGGTCATCCGCGAGATTGTCGAAAACTTTATCCACGCCCACTTTGCCGAGCCCATCATCTCGATCCTGGACGGCGGCGACACTATCCGCTTTGCAGACCAAGGACCGGGCATCGATGACAAGGAGCGCGCGTTCGACTTTGGCGTGACCAGCGCAAACAGCAACATGAAGCGATACATTCGCGGGACTGGGGCTGGGTTTCCCATGGTGCAGGAATACCTGGAAAATGCCGGCGGCGCCGTGTCCATCGAGGACAACATGGGCAGCGGCACCGTGGTTACGGTAAGTCTGGACCCCAAGCGCGTGCAGGAAATCGAGCGTGCCGGCGGACGCGGTGCTGCCGTGCGGCCCGAGACGGAGCAGCCCACATATCCCCTGCCGGGAGCTTTTGCGCAGCAGCCCATGGCAACGCAGCAGATGCCGCCGCTGGGGTATGGCCAGCAGTTCCCGCAGCAGTACCAGCAGGGATATCAGCAGCCGTACCAGCAGATGCCGCAGCAGCAGTACAACCCCTGGGCCCAGCAGATGCCTCCGCAGCCTTACCAACAGTGGCCCCAAAGTTTTCAACAGCAAATGCCGCCGGTGCAGAGTTCTCAACAACCAGCAGCTCAAATGATGTATCCTAATGCAGCAAATCAGTATGCGCAGCCACAACCGGACGTGTTCGTAAGCGATCGCGGCAACGCCGCGCTGGGCTATCTGGCGCAAAATCAAGCGTGCGGCGCAACCGATCTGGCGAGGGCGTTTGGAAACTCGGCCCCCACTTGGTCACGCACGCTCAATGACTTGGCGCAGGCCGGCTTGATCATCAAGCATGGCCAGAAATACCATCTGACCGAACTCGGCGCCGCTCGCGTGCGAGCTCAGAGCTAAAGAACGGGAGAGACAGTGGACGAGGAAGCAAGCATCATCCTGGGGGATGCCATCGCCTTTTGCCAGCGCGACGGCCAAGATGCACGCCTCATCAATATGCTGGGGCAATCGCGCGCCATAAGCCTGACCGAAAATACGCTCACGATCGAGGCGCCCTCGCGCTTTGCCATCGCGCAGCTCAAAAAGCATCAGTCGACTATTGAGGCCTATCTGGAAGAAATCGCCTTTGCACCGATTGCGCTCGACATCGTGGCACCGCAAGGCGCCGCGACAGAATCCGCTGCCGCGACGGCGCCCGCCACGGCTCCCGCTGCTTCCCCGGCGGCGCCGGCCTCCGCAGGCGACGCGCCGACAATCGAGCACCAGCACGGCGATGTTTCCCGTGAAACCATGGCACCGTTGCCGACCGCGGCGGCGACGTCAACGAACGCACCCGTCACGCACATGCCCATCGCTCACGACGCAGCGGCGGGCGCCGATTCGGGCATTGCAATCAAGAACACGCTCTCGGCCGATGATTTTCGTCGCATGATGAACCAGATGAAGGGCGGAGCGCCGACTAAATCCACGCAAGCTGCGACCCCCGCTTCGCCCATGCCAGCACCGACCGTGCCGGCCGAGCAGAATACGGATGGAGCCCCACTCGCCGCGAACTCAAAATTTACCTTTGAGAACTTTGTCTACGGCCCCGAGAACAGCCATGCCTATCGCTCGGCACTCAAGTTTGCCGCCCTCGCGGACGAGCACGGCACGTGCACATCGCTGTTCATCTACGGCAAATCGGGCCTGGGCAAAACGCATCTGCTGCTTGCCATCAAAAACGAGCTCGCCGAGAAGTCGCCCGAGATCAAGGTCAAGTATGCCAACTCCCAGGCATATCTGGACGACCTGATGACCGAGTTCGACCGCCAAAAGAAGAGCAACGCCCCCATCATGCAGGCGTACCACGGCGTGGACGTGCTCATCATCGATGACATCCAAAACATCATCGGCAAGCGCGCGAGCGTGGACTACTTTTTCCAGCTCATGGACGAGTTCATCCGCAACAACAAGAAGGTCGTCATCGCGGCAGACCGCGCCCCCAAGGACCTGAGCATGGACGAGCGTCTGACCAGCCGCTTCAACGCCGGCATGCTCTGCCTGGTCGCAGAGCCCAGCTACGAGATGAAATACAAGATCTTGCAGCGCTATTACGAGAACACCATCGTCGCCGCTCCCGAGGCAGGCGACGACTCGCTGCTGGCGGCCTATGGGGGCGACGGCGGGCACCTGACCGATGAGCACTTTAAACACATGGCCGAGGTCTCGGGCACCAACATCCGCGAACTCGAGAGCTTCTGCGAGCGCTGCGCCGGCGAGGCGGGCGACCGCGAGCGCGAGGGCGGGGAGCTCACCTTTGATGATATCGACGCCATCGCCAGCCAGTACTTCGACACATCGGCCAAAAAGATCAACGTGCAAACGGTTCAGTCCGTCATCGAAGAGCAGTACGGCGTGACGCACGAGGAACTCATCGGCCCGCGGCGCAACGCCAACATCGCCAAAGCACGCCACATTGCCATCTATCTGGCAATCGAGATGTGCGAGATGACAACCACGGCAGTGGGCGCCGAATTTGGCAACCGCAACCACTCGACCGTCAGCACAAGCTACAAAAAGGTCCAGAAGATGATCCAGGAAGACCGCACCGTCACCGAAGACCTCAAGTCGCTGCGCGATAAAATTACACTGCGCTCGTAGGGAAATAGAGACACCTGTTGAAAACTTGTCGAAACCACGGGCATAAGGTGTCTAAAACCCAACCCGCGGTGATGAAAAGTTTTGCGCAGGTTTTGAATGTGGAAAACCACCCCCGTTGCACACAGGTTGCTGTCGATTCTCTTTTTGGGTCTGACCTGCGTCTTTGGGAGTAATCAACAGTTTCGTCAGTGCTATTACTATTATTAAGATATTTATATCTATAGAAAGGTATTAAAAGATGAAGTTCACCGTCAGTCAGAGCTCGCTTACACAAGCCATCGGCGTCGTTATGAAGGGTGTCGCTTCGGCATCCACCCTTCCCATCCTGTCGGGCGTGCTCGTTAAGGCGCAAGACGGCATCTTGGAATTCCAGACCTCTAACTACACCATCTCGATCCGTCATCGCATCGCGGCGCATGTCGAAGAAGAGGGCGAGATGGTTATCCCCTGTAAGATGCTCTCCAATATCACCAAAACTCTCCCCGATGCCCCGGTCACCTTTGAGCTGTCCGAGCGCCAGGTGCTGATTGGTTGCGAGAAGAGCTCGTTCCGCCTGAACACGCTCGATGCCAATGACTTCCCCGAGTTTCCGGCCTATGCCATCGAGAGTGCCGTGGAGCTGCCGACCGATATCTTGTCCGAGATGGTCGGCCGCGTGTGGCGCGTCACCTCGACCGACAAAGCCCGCCCCATCCTGGGCGGCGTGCACATGAAGGTCGAGAACAACACCGTGCGCCTGGTGGCGACCGATTCCTTCCGCTTGGCCGTGTGCGATACGCAGGTCGAGACCTCGACCCTCGAGGGCTCCTTTGAGCTCAACGTTCCGGCGGACGCCTTTAACGACGCACTGAACATCATGGCCAGCCAGGCGACCATCATGATCGGGGCTACCGACACCCAGGTCGTCTTCGAGGCCGGCAACACCACCTACGTGTCGCGCCGCATCGAGGGCGTGTACCCCAACTACAAGCAGCTCATCCCCGATTCGTGCGCGACAAGCGTCAAGATCGACGTCGCCGCCTTTAACGCCGCTCTCAAGCGCGTGGCCGTTATCGCGAGCGCCAACCCCGCCGTCAAGTTCGAGATCGATGTCGAGAACGGGCAGATGGGCTTGTCCTCCATTTCCAATGACCAGGACCTTGCGCAGGAGACGATCGATGTCGAGGCCGAGGGCGAGTCGGGTACTATCGCCTTCAACTACCACTACATCTTCGGCTGCCTCAATGCCCTGTCCAAGGAGAAGGAGATCACACTGGAGCTCAAGAGCTACTCGCAGGCGGGCATCTTCAAGTCCTACGACAAGATCAACTACCTGTACCTAGTCATGCCGGTCCGCATCTAGCGCTGCGCCATGACCATATTCGCCCGCGATCTTTCCGTCGCGCACTACCGCAGTTTCGATAGCTATCGCCTTGCCCTGGACGAAGGCGTGACGATACTTGCGGGACCCAACGCGGCGGGAAAGACCAATCTCATAGAGGCGCTGCAGCTGCTGACGAGCGGCGCCTCGTTTAGGCATCCGACCGCAGCCGAGCTCGTCCATGACGGCGTAGGCTCGTGCAAGGTCGAGCTGAGACTCGAGGGCGACGGCCGCGTGCTTGATATGGGATTGAGCGCGGAGGACGGTAAGCGCTCGTTTAGCCGCAACGGCAAGAGATGCTCTGCCGCCGGTGTGCGCGGGGTTCTGCCGAGCGTGCTGTTTTGCCCCGACCATCTGGACATGGTTAAGCGGGGCGCCAGTGTGCGCCGCGCCGCCCTCGATGACTTTGGCATGCAGCTGAGCGCACGCTATGCCGATCTTGCGAGCACCTATGGGCGCTGCGTGACCCAACGTAACGCCTTGCTCAAGGAAACCTGGTGCTGCCGCGAGATGCTCGGCGCGTGGAACGATTCGATTGCCCGCGCGGGCTCGGCTCTGCTCGTGCACCGGTTGGCCCTGCTCGACCGGCTGGCGGGCCATGTGCACACTGCCTACGGGCAAGTGGCGTCCGGCGAGGCCGCCAACGTGACCTATGCGTCCACGCTGGGGGATTTGCCCCAGGTCGAGAATCGCGAAGAGCTGAAGGGCTGGGCGTACGAGCGCATGCTGGCCTCCCTTGATGAGCACGCCGACGAGGAAATTCGCCGCGGCGTGACGCTGGTGGGACCGCATCGCGACGAGATCGAGTTTACCGTGGCGGGTCGCTCCGCCCGTTCATTTGCCAGCCAAGGACAGCAGCGAACGCTGGTGCTGTCCTGGAAGGTGGCCGAGGTGGCCGTGGCTCGCGATGTCCTGGGCACCGCCCCACTGCTGCTTTTGGACGACGTGATGAGCGAGCTCGACGGCGAGCGTCGTGGCGCTTTCCTGCGGCTGATCGGCGATGATATCCAGACGGTCATAACCACGACCAACCTTGGGTACTTTACCGATGACCTGCTTGATCGAGCCAAGGTGGTGAGCATGGGTGAGACGTGCTAATTACGAGCGCGAGAGCGAGACGGTCGCCTTCAGTGGCTTTTTGAACGCAGAGCGCCAGCGCATCCTGGCGTCGGCGACGCCTAAGCGCCGTGCGCAGATGGAGGCTGCCGAGGAGTCGCGCGCGGTCTATCGCGCGTGGAACGCGGTGTGCTCGGGCACGCGCGAGGGGCGGCATGTGACGGGGCTGCGCTACCTGCCCGAGTCCAATGAGCTGCTGGTGTATCTCGACTCGCCCTCGTGGACGCAGGAAATGACGCTGTTGCGCGAGATCATCCGCGCGCGCATGGAACGCGCCGGTGCGCATGTGGACGGCCTGGTGTTCAAAACCACCGCACCCGGTCACACGCCGCCCGCCGCCAAGGAGCGCCTGCGCCCGGCGACGACCGAGCGCCCGCCGGCCCCGCACGCCGACCTAAGTGAGGGCGAGCGCACCGAGATCAAGCGCCAAGTGGCGCCCATCGAAGACCAAAAACTGCGCGAGGCCCTCGAGAACGCCATGAGAGCCAGTGCCGAGTGGGCCAAGGGCGTGCAAAGCAAAAAAGAGCCTTAAATCGCATCTGGTGGCCTTGTAGAGCCAAATACCCTCGTTCCCGAGGGTATTTTTTTACGATAAACTAGTAAGGCTGTACACATTTTCTTGACTGAAGGAGGACGTGTGGCAAACGAAAACGATTACGATGGCGGCGAGATTAAGATTCTCGAAGGTCTCGAGGCCGTTCGTAAGCGCCCGGGCATGTATATCGGTTCGACGAGTGCCAGCGGTCTGCATCACCTGGTGTGGGAGATCGTTGACAACTCCGTCGACGAGGCCATGGCCGGTTTCTGCACCGAGATCCAGGTGACGGTCCACGCCGACAACTCCATCACGGTCGTCGACAACGGGCGCGGCATTCCCGTCGACGAGCACCCTGTTAAAAAGATCCCGACGCTCGAGGTCGTCATGACGATCCTGCACGCCGGCGGTAAGTTCGATAACTCGGCCTATAAGGTCTCGGGCGGCCTGCACGGCGTGGGCATCTCCGTCGTCAACGCACTGTCCAAGCGCGTGGTCGTTCAGGTTCGCCGCGATGGCAACACCTACGAGATGGAGTTCTCGCGCGGCAAGACCGTCAAGAAGATGGAGGTCGTGGACACCTCGGATTCGACGGGCACCACCGTCACCTTCTGGCCCGACGACGAGATCTTCGAGACCTGCATCTACGATTTCGATACGCTGCACAACCGTCTGCAGGAGACGGCGTTCCTCAATAAGAACCTCAAGATCGTGCTGACCGACGAGCGCGAGGCGACTCCCCACGTGGAGGAGTTTTGCTACGAGGGCGGCATCATCGACTTCGTCAAGTTCCTCAACGAGGGCAAGGACGTCCCCGAGGCCTTTAAGGAGCCCATCTACATCGAGGGCAAATCGGACCCGGACGCGCCTGTGGCCAAGATGGGCGAGGTCGAGGTTTCCCTGCAGTGGAATAGCGGCTACGGCGAGAACGTCATGTCGTTTGCCAACGATATCTACACCCCCGAGGGCGGCATGCACCTTGAGGGCTTCCGCACCGCGCTTACCCGCGTGATCAACGATTACGCGCGCAAGCAGAATCTGCTCAAGGAAAAGGACGCCAACCTGACCGGCGACGATGTGCGCGAGGGCCTTTCGGCCGTTATCTCGGTCAAGCTGCCCGACCCGCAGTTTGAGGGCCAGACCAAGGCCAAGCTCGGCAGCTCCTATATGCGTGCGCTGACGCTCAAGATCGTGACCGACGGCCTCGCCGATTACCTCGAGGAGCACCCTAAGCCTGCCCGCGAGATCGTCAAGAAGGCCCAGCAGGCCTGCAAGGCCCGCAATGCCGCCCGCAAGGCGCGCGAGGCGACGCGTCGCAAGAGCCTGCTCGAGACGGCGTCCCTGCCCGGTAAGCTCGCTGACTGCTCGGTGCGCGATGCCGAGCTGACCGAGCTCTTTATCGTAGAGGGCGACTCGGCAGGCGGCTCGGCCAAGGACGGCCGTCGCCGAGACATCCAGGCGATTCTGCCCCTGCGCGGCAAGATTTTGAACGTCGAACGCGTGGGCGACCATCGCGCGTTCTCGAGTGACACCATCCAGTCGCTGATTACCGCGATCGGCTGCGGCGTTACGACGAGTGCCGGCGACGGCGGCGACTTCGATATTGCTAAGGCGCGTTACCACAAGATCATCATCATGACCGATGCAGACGTCGACGGTGCGCATATCCGCATCCTGCTGCTGACATTCTTCTACAAGTACATGCGTCCGCTGATCGATGCCGGCTACGTCTATGTTGCCTGCCCGCCCATCTTTGGCATTAAGGTGCGCAACAAGATCCACTACGTGTATCCCAACGGCCGCCAGCCCGAAGACGAGATCCTACGCGACACCATCCAGAGTCTGGGCCTGAACCCCGACGACAACGACGAGGACGGCAAGGCCAAGGATGGCAAGATCACCAAGAAGCGCAAGGGCTATACCGTCCAGCGCTACAAGGGCCTGGGCGAGATGGACCCCAAGCAGCTTGCCTCGACGACGATGGACCCCAAGACCCGCATTCTGCAGCGCGTGTCGATCGAGGACGCCGTGGTGGCAGACCGCGCCGTGCGCGAGCTGATGGGTTCCGAGGTCGGCTATCGCCGCGAGTACATTGAGAAGCACGCCCATGATGCACGATTCTTAGATGCGTAACCTGCTCGGCTTTCCCAGCCACCGCACCTTCGCCCTCAATCGTCGGTCGCGTACCCAAGTACGCTTCCCTCCTCTTTCGAGCGAATCTGCGGCACCTGGAAAACCCGTCTCCGTGGCAGGATGATTAATGGACCACGCAAACCATGAGGAGGTAACGTGGCAGACGATATCAACAATAACGAGGGTATGGGCGAGGCCGGCGATGCCGGTATGCCCGACGATCTGAAGCGCCTGCTTGCCCGTGCTGAGCAGGGCGAGGACGGCGATCCGGACGCCTATAACCCCGATGCCGATGATGAGGAGGAAGAGGACGACGACGCCGAGCTCGAGGAGAGCTTTGGCGAAGTCGACCGTGGCGCCTCGGCCGGCGAGGATATCAACGGCGGCCAGCTCCAGATTTCGGAGTTCGGTCGCGAGATGAAGCAGTCGTTTATCGAGTATTCGATGTCGGTCATCACGGCGCGCGCCCTGCCGGACGTGCGCGACGGCTTAAAGCCGGTGCACCGCCGCATCCTGTACGCGATGAACGAGAGCGGCATCTACCCCAACCGCCCGCACAAGAAGTCGGCGTGGACGGTCGGCGAAGTTATCGGTAAGTACCACCCGCACGGCGATTCCGCGGTCTACGAGGCCATGGTTCGCCTGGCGCAGTGGTTCTCCATGCGCACGCCGCTCATCGACGGCCACGGCAACTTCGGCAACATCGATGGCGACGGCGCGGCGGCCATGCGTTACACCGAGAGCCGCCTGGCAAAGCCCGCCATGGAGCTTCTGCGCGACCTGCAGAAGGATACCGTCGACTGGCAGCCCAACTACGACGAATCGCTCGCCGAGCCCCAGGCGCTGCCTGCGCGCTTCCCCAACCTGCTGGTCAACGGCAGCCAGGGCATCGCCGTCGGCATGGCCACCAACATCGCCCCGCATAACCTCGCCGAGGCGATCGAGGCCACCTGCTACCTGATCGACAACCCCGACGCCACCGTCGACGATCTCATGCAGATCATGCCCGGTCCGGACTTCCCCACCGGCGCCATCATCATGGGCAGCGCCGGCATTAAGCAGAGCTACGAGACCGGCCGCGGCTCCATTACCGTGCGTGCCAAGGCACATGTGGAGTCCACCAAGACCGGCCGCAGCCGCCTGGTCTTTACCGAGATTCCCTACATGGTCAACAAGGGCACCCTGCAGGAGAAGATCGCCCAGCTCGTCAACGACAAGCGCATCGAGGGCATCTCGGACATGCGCGATGAGTCCAACCAGAAGGGCATCCGTCTGGTCATCGAGCTCAAGAAGGGCGTCATTCCGCAGGTCGTGCTCAACAACCTGTATAAGTACACCTCGCTGCAGACGACCTTCGGCGCCAACAACCTGGCGCTTGTCAACGGCGTGCCCAAATGCCTGAGCCTGCGCGAGATGCTGCAGCACTACATCGACCACCAGGTCGACGTCGTCACCCGCCGCACCCGCTTCGACCTTAAGAAGGCCCAGGCCCGCGCGCATATCCTCGAGGGCTACCTGATGGCCCTTGACCATATCGACGAGGTCATTAGCATCATCCGCTCCTCGCAGACCGACTCCGAGGCCAGCAGCCGCCTGATCGAGCGCTTTGGGTTTACGCCCGAGCAGACCACGGCCATCCTTGAGATGAAGCTCCGCCGCCTCACCGGCCTGGAGCGCGACAAGATCGAGGAAGAGCTCGACGGCCTACGCCGCGCCATCGCCTACTACGAGGATCTGCTTGCGCACGAGGAGAAGATCCTCGGCGTGATCAAGGAGGAGATGCGCGAGATCGCCCGCAAGTTTGGCGACAAGCGCCGCACCGAGATCACCCACGCCGAGAAGGACCTCGACGTCGAGGACCTCATCGCCGACGAGGACATGGTCGTGACCATCACCCACACCGGCTACGTGAAGCGCATCCCGGTGGCCGCCTACCGCGCCCAGAAGCGCGGCGGCAAGGGCGTCTCCGGCGTGAGCCTCAAGGAAGACGACGTCATCGACGAGATGTTCATCGCCAGCACCCATGAATACGTGCTGTTCTTCTCGACGCGCGGCAAGGTGTACCGCCTCAAGGTGCATGAGCTGCCCGTGGGCACCCGCCAGGCCCGCGGCACCGCGATCGTCAACCTGCTTCCGTTTGAGGAGGGCGAGAAGATCGCGAGCGTCATCAGCTGCCGCGAGTTCCCGGCCGACGAGTACCTGATGTTTGCCACCAAGAGCGGCATGGTCAAGAAGACCGTGATGAGCGCATATGACCGCAGCCGCCGCGATGGCCTGATCGCTATCAACCTGCGTGACGACGACGCGCTGCTGAACGTGCGCCGCGTGCGCGAGGGTGACAAGATCATCCTGGCCACCACTGCGGGCAAGGCGATTATGTTCTCCGAGGAGCAGGTGCGCGCCACCGGCCGCGACACCAGCGGCGTTCGCGGTATCGGTATGAAGGACGGCGTGAGCGTTCTGGGCATGGAAGTCACTAACGGCAACGGCGATCTGTTCGTCATTACCGAGCGCGGCTACGGCAAACGCACGCCGGTTGCGGACTACCCGGAGCAGAATCGCGGCGGCCAGGGCGTCTACACCATCCAAATGACCGAGCGTAAGGGTAATCTCGCGGCCATGAAGGCGGTGGGCCCGCAGCACGAGCTGTTCATCGTGACGGAAGGCGCGACGGTCATTCGAGTCAAGACCGACGAGATCAGCCAGACCGGTCGCGCGACCCAGGGTGTGAAGATGATGAGCGTGGGAGATGGCGACCGCGTCACCGCTGTGGCTCGTATGACGAGTGCCAAGAAGAAGGCCAAGGTTCCGGCCGTTGCCGAGGGCCAGGAGTCGCTCGACCCGCTGGCCGCCGGCGCGATGGAAGCCCCGGCCGATGACGACCATGTTGACATCGGCTCTGGTGACGAGGCGCTGGAGGACCTGCTCGAGGAGTAAGTGAAGGCCTTCGGCCGCCCCGAGGACGACTTCGACTGGGTGCGCGACCGCCCCGGCCACGACCGCCGCTACGCCATCGACGCGGCCAAGCTTCGCCGCGAGCTCGGCTGGGAGCCGAGGAACACCGACTTCGCCGCGGGCCTCGCGGGGACGATCCGCTGGTACCGCGACAACGAGGCCTGGTGGCGCCCCGCCAAGGAGGCCACCGAGGCCAGGTACAAATCTCAGGGGCAGTAGGACCGCCCGCGTCAATACGGCGGGCCTCTCTGGCGTCTTCCGAAAGGGCCTGTCTCGCCTGAGACTTCCATTGGTTTGACGATGCCCCCGTGGACCCAAATGACAGCCGGTCCATGGGGGCGTCTCATTTCGTGGGTTGATTAGGCATGGAGCGACCTCTTCATCCGTGTCGATTTGCGATGCCATTCGTCCTAATCCTCAGCGGCACTTCAAGATTGTCAATTATCCAGTCCCCTGGAGAGCCAATGTCTATAACATTTACACCCATCTCCGACCGTGTATCAGGGTGTCGGATATATCGAGATCGCATGTCTCCCATGGTATTGGAAGGCTTATCCCATAGAAATTAATCGGAGAGGTGTCTATTGTTTCGAGGTGGCCGTTCGCCCTACGGATCCACGATGTGCCACGGGCGTCGGTAAAAGCAATCTCTGAGCCAAGAACAATTCCCATTCCGCGCCCGTGAGTTGGCAAAAGAGTGGACCAGGAACCCGGAGGAAGAACGGATATGTAAGAACGACATTCATAATCAGGGCCGGCGAGTTCACCGTTAGGTTTAGGGCCGTTTCCCTGGATTCCAACACAAGTTATGACGACGTTGTAAACCGGAGATTCACTTTTGTTTGACAAGACAGTCCGCATGTATAGGAAAGCGCTGTCGCATGGGTGGTCGTCGGGCCCGAGATCCTCAAGCCAGCACGAGACGCCTTCCGCTTGGCGCCGCCGCATATCTTCATCGTGTACATTTCTTGCGCGATGAGAGTCTCGGAGTGCGACTATGACCGCTGCGGCAGTTGCTATCGCGCTTATGATTTGAACTGCTAACTCTATGAGTCGATCACAAGTCATGCCGTCTCCATTCATATTGCGTGCATGTTAGGTCTTTGAAAGGGCATTCTAGTCTCACGATATTGAAAAAAGCCGTTCCCGAGGAATTTGGAATTAATTGCTGGAATATGCCCCGTCGTGAGGCGATATATCAAACTATATCTATACTATTGATATATATATCTGATTACAGATATAATCTGATACAGATTCAGATATAAGGAGTTGGATATGAGTGTCCCGCAGCGCGAATCTTTAATCGTAGAATTTAAGAGCGATCGTAAGACCATCTCCGAAAATGTCATCGTAGATGAGGTGGTTGCCCTCTCCAACACCGATGGAGGGGAGCTGTACATTGGTGTCGAGGACGACGGAACGCTCACCGGTGCTCAGCCTCAACATCGAGACCCGTTGCAGATGAGCGCCATGATTGCGAACAAGACAGTGCCTTCTGTCTCCGTGCGAACGGTCGTCCTTGTGGAAGACGAAAAGTACATTACTCGAATAGAGGTTCCGCGTTCCACGAGCGTCATCGCTTCCGCCCAGGGACGTATCCTGCGCCGGCGTCTCAAGGCCAACGGCGAACCTGAGAGCATACCAATGTATCCGTACGAGATATCGACCCGCCTCTCCGACCTTGGTCGCTTGGATTACTCCGCCCAGCCCGTCCCAGATACTACGCGTGAAGATTTTGATCCGTTGGCGATGGAAAAACTTCGTAATGTTGTGCGGAAATACAATAACAGCGATAAATCGCTTCTAGAGCTCGACGATGAGGATCTTGAGAGGGCGTTGGGGTTTGTCGCAGCCGTTGGAGACCAAACAATTCCAACTTTGACGGGACTGTTGATGATCGGCCGCGAAGATGTTCTTGCCAAGGCCGTCCCCACTTCCGAGGCGACCCTTCAGGTGCTGGAGGGCACGAATGTGAGGGTAAACCTTACCTATAAAGGCCCCCTGCTCCGCACTATCGAGCAGGTCTCCGAGGCGATCATACCGTGGAATCCCGTCACCGAAGTATCTTTGGGGTTGTTCAGCGATCCGATTGAAACGTTTAACGGCCGCGCAATTCGCGAGGCGCTTGTAAACGCATTCGGGCACAGGGATTACTCGATGTTGGGTAGGGTCCGCGTTCTGATTGACGACACGGGTTTAACCATTTCGAATCCGGGCGGTTTTATCGAAGGCATATCGATCGATAACCTTCTCACCGCCGATCCCCATGGAAGAAATCCGAGTCTCATGGACGCCCTTAAGCGCATCGGCCTCGCAGAGCGAACCGGGCGAGGGATCGACCGAATCTATGAAGGCTCCCTGCTTTCGGGCAGGCCTCTCCCGGATTATTCCGAATCCGGTTCGACGGGCGTCAGCCTGTTTATTGCGCGCAGCAAGCCGGACCAGGAATTCATCAAGCTCATTGCGGAAGAGTCGGAGAAGAGATCTGCGCCGCTTTCCCTGCAGACCCTGCTTGTCCTCGATGCGCTCAAGCGCCTGCGTCGAGCTACGATTGAGGTGCTGACAGAGCATGTTGACGTTCGAAAGGCTCAACTCATCCAGACGGTAGAGCTGCTGGTCGAGTCTGGTCTGGTTGAGGCAGTTGGCTCGGCGGCGCATAGGGAATACCGTATGAGCTCAAAAGTATATAAGCGCACGGGAAGAGTTAAGGAGTATGTACGTCAGGCGGACATCGATTCGATCCGCTATCCAGAACTCATTTTAAGACTGGCGCGGGAACAGGGGCGTGTGACCAAGCAGGATGTGGCGGAGCTCCTTCACGTTAATCCCGATGTTGCTTACTATGAAATTCGGAAGTTAGTCAAGGCTGGAGAGCTTAAGTCGGCAAAACGCGGTCCGGACGCCCATTACGTCCTGAGCCCCCAGTAGTGGGGCTCAATATCTATATCGAACTATATCTGGAACTCTGACATCTATATCGATACCACAGAGATAGTCCGATATAGATGGGGTGATGTTAGATATCGTCTCAAAAGGCTCATAGCTGACGGTGTAGTCACTGTTGATGTTCACTAAGATGTGGTCCGAATGACCACCGCTTCCTGAGTGCCGTGGTCATTGAGAATTGAGCAGAGCATGCCCCGGAAGGGTAACTGCATCGACAACGGCGCCATGGAGCAGGTCTTCGGCCACATGAAGGACAAGTTCTTCCGGAGGGATGTGTACCTCCTCAACGCACTTTTGGTATAACGTGCAGAAATCGACAATCCAATCGCAATACGCCGGTAGCGGGCTATATGCGTTATTGACCTTCTCGGCAAGAACACCGAGGTTGTGGGTTCTAATGAAGGAGTTGGTTTTGGCGAGCAGGAGATACTCCTATTTCAAGTGTGCTCGGGGTTTGATTTTGCGCCCGTCGTACGCTTTGTTTTGGCCCTCGAGCCGCGTCGAGCTCGTCGTGGGCGACATCTGTGACGCCGCGCTGGTCGACCGCCTCGTGTCCGAGACGGACGCCGTGGTCCACTACGCCGCCGAGTCCCACAACGACAACTCCATCGCCGACCCCTCGCCGTTCCTGGAGACGAACGTGCGGGGCACCTACACGCTGATCGAGGCCTGCCGCAAATACGGCGTGCGCTACCACCACGTCTCCACCGACGAGGTCTACGGCGACCCGGAGCTCGACGACCCGGCCTGCTTCACCGAGGAGACTCCGTACCGCCCGAGCTCGCCCTACAGCTCCACCAAGGCGGCCTCGGACATGCTCGTGCGCGCCTGGGCCCGCACCTTCGGACTTGCGGCCACCATCTCCAACTGCTCCAACAACTACGGCCCCTACCAGCACGTGGAGAAGTTCATCCCCAGGCAGGTCACGAACCTCATCGACGGCGGGCGCCCCAAGCTCTACGGCGACGGCCGCAACGTCCGCGACTGGATCCACACCGAGGACCACAGCTCCGCCCCGACCTCGGCTGGGAGCCGAGGAACACCGACTTCGCCGTGGATTGGCTACACTGATGTGGACAGTTCCGGGAGGGGCGCGAGAGACGGGAGGGCCGTATATGAGGGACCCCAGGCACCCGAGGCATTTCACCGACGAATTCAAGAGGCAGATAGTCGACCTCTACAACGCCGGAAAGCCCAAGCGCGAGATCATGGACGAGTACGACCTCGGCAAGAGCACCGTGGAGAGGCGGGCCAAGTCGATAAACGCGACCGGCTCGCCGCGCGCCGCGGACAACCGCACGCCCGAGCAGAACCGGATCCTGGAGCTCGAGCGCGAGAACCGCAGGCTCCGGATGGAGGTCGACGTCTTAAAACAAGCGGCGCTGATATACGCTCGAAAGTGAGGGCCATAGCGGCCAACGAGGGCCGCTACCCCATATCAGCGCAGTGCAGGCTCCTCGGCGTCGCGAGGTCGACGTACTACTCCATGCGCTCGCGGGCCGACCGGCCCGACGCGCCGGACCCCGCCGCGCCGGCCGTGGTCGCGGCCCACGCCGCCAGCAAGGGCCGGTACGGCTCGCGCAAGATAAAGGCGTCGCCCGGGAGGTCGGGCGTCACCGTCAGCCGGCGCCGGGTCTGCCGCATCATGAGGGAGAACGGCCTGGCCGGCGCATACGGCAGGAAGAGGTTCAAGGTGCGCCCCGGGGCGGTCAACGAGGCCGACGTGCCCAACGTCGTCGCGCGCGGCTTCGGCGGCAGGGCGCCGCGCACCCATATATGCAGCGACCTGACCTACGTGCGCGTCGGGGCCTCGTGGAACTACGTCTGCCTGCTCGTCGACCCCTGCAACAGAGAGATCGTCGGTCACTCCGCCGGGCCCGGGAAGGACGCCCGGCTGGTCAAGTCGGCGTTCGCGACGGTCTCCTTCCCCATCTCGGACATCGAGGTATTCCATACGGACCGCGGCAGCGAGTTCGACAACGCCGAGATCGACCTGATGCTCGAGACCTTCGGCATAGAGAGGTCGCTGTCGGCCAAGGGCTGCCCCTACGACAACGCCGTCGACGAGTCGACCAACAGGATACTGAAGGCCGAGCTCGTCCACCGCGAGACGTTCGGCACGACGCGCGAGCTACGGGCCAAGCTCTCGGACTACGTGCACCGGTACGACAACTTCAGGATCCACTCGACGCTGGGCTACATGTCGCCGGTCGAGTTCAGGGAAGCGGGGCTGTCCCTCCCGGAATCGTCCAAATAGGTGTTGCCAATCCAGACGGCCATCTTGGTCATCCCGGGCAGCTGGGCCTTCGCGCGGATCTCCTCCTCGAGCGGGTCGAAGGCGCTGCCCCTCGCGGACCTCCCGTCGACGGCGGCCTCGCCCTCCCTCCAGTACTTGGCGACCGTGTGCCGGTCCATGCCGTGCCTCCTCGCGATCTCGCTGAAGTTCGGCTTGGCGCCGGACCCCCTGTAGACGTTCAGCTCTCCCATTACGTTTCGCTCCATATCCCGCTCCTCCCGGGTCGGATACCCGATCGGAGCATAGTTCCGTTTGCGCAGTTGGTGAAAGTACGTTAGCGGGACTGGCGAAAGCGCGTTGGCGCATTCGGCGGGATACGTTTGCAAAAGTGGTTGATTTTAGATTAGCGCTAACAATGGCCGCGAGCTTGGCGGCGGCGCCCTCCTCGGTCTCGTCGATCCCGGACCTGCTCGCCGAGAGCTCGGCGTCGGCCGCCTCCTGCGCCCTCCTGGCGCTGTAGAACACCCTGGGCCTCCTCGAGCAGCCGTAGCCCCTCCTGTGCGAGCAGCCGTTGCAGCACCTCGGCCACGCGGAGAGCCTGGGGCAGGCCCCCGACAGGTCCGCGGGCGCGGGCTCGCCGTAGCGCGAGCGCGGCGCGGTGACGTAGCGGTGCGCCGCCACCTCCCTGGTCACGGTCGAGGGCGACCTGCCGAGCTCCGCGGCGATCTCGCGGGCGCCGCGGTTGCGGTCGAGCATCCTCTCGACCGTGTTCCTCTCGTGCCTCGTGAGCCTCCCGTACGACCTTCCGGACGGCTTGGGTCTGGACATGCCGGCCTCCCTCCATCGCGGGCCGGGGGATTCCGGCCCCTCTGGGGTTGCCTACCCGGATTCGCGCCTCAGGACTCAGCGCAACGCGTTGCGCTGAGTCCTGAGGATGTTGCAATGAAAATGAGAATCAAGGGGGGAAAATGACACTTCCCATTTTTTTTTCGATAAGAACAGTTGATCTAGCATGAAGGTGTAAAATCACGCCGAATAGGTGTGCCCAAATTGCGTCAAGTTGGCGCCGGCGTAGCTTCAAGCTGCTTTCGCCAGTAGATGCAGACACTGATGTCGGTTGATGAGATGAGGCATCGGTGGATGGGTATTCGCCCTGTTGGATGTGATGAGTAGTAGGGAAGAAGATCGAGATGGGTTGCTTTGTTGAGACAAGGAATGGGCAGCGAAGGATGTCTTCGGACGGGCAGGAGTGTGCTGTTCGTGCGAATGGCATTAATGGTTTTTCAGCAAAGGTGAAAGGCGTTGCCCTTCTTGTTACCGTGATTGTTGCGTTGTTGATGCTTGCGACGCCGATGCGTGCTCAAGCTGCTTCTTTCGACGAGAAAACTGTTGCGGATCCTTCCACGCAATTCAGCTACCGTGACTTGATTGGAAACGATTCCAAGGGTTACGTAACCGAGAACGTCGGCCGAATTTGGCCTGACAAGACCGTTTCCACTTCCGACATCACCATCACGCCTGGCACGGTGAGCAAGGATGCAGACGAGGATTTCCTCGTCATGCTCTCTGCGCTTTCCTCCACCTCCAACACCACAACCATGGAGTCTAAGCCGCTCGACATCGTCATGGTCTTCGACGTGTCGGGTTCGATGCGCGAAAGCTTCGGCACCGGATATTTCTATACGCCGACGTATGACGTTTCCCCCTACTTTGGAACTACTTATTACGCCTTAGTTGATAATAAGTATCAAAAGATAGAGCGTGCTGGAGGTCTCGGTGATCGTTACTGGGAACTTGATGGAAAGAGAGTAGTCCCTAAGTCCTCTGCGGATGATCAGGACGGCACTCAGTTTTACACAAGGGAATCCTCCACCCGTCTTACCGCGCTTAAGAGCGCCGCAAGCAGCTTCATCGACAAAGCCGATGAGCTGAATAACGAAATGAACGAACCAGCTAAGCATCACCGCATCGCCATCACTACGTTTGCTAGCAATGCGACCACCGTGCAGAACTTGACCGACGATGCTAGTTCTCTCAAGACTTCGGTTTACAACCTCACTGCGGATGGTGCCACTCGTGCAGACCTAGGTATGAGTCGGGCCCAAACTGCTTTGAATGGTGCTCGCGATGGTGCCCAGAAGGTCGTCATTTTCTTCACCGATGGTGTGCCCACAAGCAGTAATTCTTTCGAAGCCGAGGTGGCGAATGGCGCCATTGAAACTTCGAAAACTCTCAAGGACGCCGGCGCGCTGGTCTACAGCATCGGTATCTTCGAAGGTGCCAACGAGGACAGCACAGCCGACCAGAACAACCAGTACATGCAGGGCGTTTCGAGCAACTACCCTAAGGCCACGGCATATACGGCGCTTGGTGCGCGCAATCCTGACGGCAAGAAGTACTATCGCTCCGCTAAGGATGCCGGCGAGCTGAACAGCGTCTTCAACGAGATCTTCGACGCCGTTTCGTCGACCCCCCCCTCTCCGACCGAGATCAAGGACGGCTACGAAGCCAACAAATCGGGATACCTGACTTTCACCGATCAGCTCGGAGCTTACATGCATGTGACCAGGTTCCATGAGCTTTCGTTCGCCGAGAAGCTGCATAAACCCTCGGGTGACGTCGATACGGGCGCCGATGGCGTGAAGACCTACCACTACACCGGCACCGTGAGCAATGCGCAGTACCCTGAAGCCAACTTGGAAGACATCATCGTCCAGGTCACGCCCGGCAAGACGCTTGCCGACGGCGACACCGTGACCGTGAAGATCCCCGCGAGCATGATTCCCCTGCGCCATTTGCAGGTGACGACCGACGAGAATGGCAATCGCACGTTCTCCATCAAGGAGATCCTGCCTTTGCGCGTCATCTACGGCGTGAGCCTGAAGGATGAGGTCAGGGAGGCCATCGCAAACGGCCTCGATCAGAACGAGGCTGACAACGCTGCGCTGCAGTCCTACATCGACGCCCATGCGGATGAGGATGGAACCATCTCCTTCTACTCCAACCACTACGATGGATCCATCAAGGGCCAGCTCGACAGCTCGAAGACCTTGGGAAACACGGTGGCGAACTTCACCCCTGCCAAGACCAACTCGTTCTACTTCTTCACCGAGGACACTCCTCTGTACGAGGATGAGACCTGCAAGCAGAAGCTGACCTTTGCCAAGTTGGAGGATACGGACTTCAACCAGCCCATCTACTACGAGCGCAGGCACATCAAGTCTACGGCGGCAGATGGCACCGGTACGGTGACCGACGAGGTTTACCATCAGGAGATTCCCGCTGCGAACCTCTTGTATGTGAGGTCGCACATCGGCCATGATTCCGATGGCAATGCCTTCATCAAGAAGGGCAGCACCCGCCTGACGCGCGTCAACTCCATCAAGTTCGACAAGGGGGAAAACCCCACCGGCACCGCTCCTGAGGTTCTTGGACCCCAGTGGGATGACCTCGAGAACGGCCGGCAGGTGAATGTCCATTTAGGTAACAACGGTAAGCTCGATATGGAGCTTCCTGCCACGTTGGCCATCTACAAGGATGCCCAGGTGACCGCGGGCAAGAACCTGGATGCAAGCGTCACCAAGAATAAGGACTTCACCTTCGAGGTGACGGTCAACCCCGCTTCCCTCAACGAGAGCGGCGCCTACACAGCCGGCATCAGGGATGAGACCAACACCCTCGTCGGCGACCACTTCACCGTGACCTTCGACAAGAAGACGGGCAAATGCAAGAAGCCGCTTAAGCTGCAGGACGAGCAGACGCTGCATATCCACGGGCTTTCGGGCGGGACGACCTACACCGTCACCGAGGTGGGCAACCCCAAGGGCTTCACGAACACTAGCAAAACGGACGACACCGGCACACTTGCGGCCAACGCGACCTCCACGGCGAGCTTCGGGAACACCTACGACGTTGACTCTGTGACGCTTTCTGCCGATAACTTCGTGAAGTACGAGAAGGAGTTCGACAAATGGGATCAGGCGAATAGCTTCACCTTCGACCTGATGGCGGACCAGGTGGACTATCCCATGCCTGAGGGCTCCACGGGCCACAACAAGACCGTGCAGGTGACCAATGATGCCAGGACGGGCAACTTCGGTTCCGTGACGTATACGCATCCCGGCACGTACACCTACACCGTAAATGAGATCCGCCCGCAGGGCGCTGCCGTCCCCGGCGTCAGCTACTCGCGCGCAACCTACTCCGTCACAGTTGTGGTGACCGATAACGGCGACGGCACGCTCTCCGTGACCTCGTCGATGGTCAAGACCAAGGACGATCGCGGCAACGATCTCAATGAGGACGTCGACGACAGGGTGGCGAAGTTCAAGAACACGTTCGATGTGGATTCCGTCTACGCCGGACCAGTCGCGCACAAGTACTACGATGACATGGCGGGCAGCAACCCGATCTCCGACGGCAAGTTCTCGTTCAAGGGTTACCCAGTCGGCGACAACGCCGATTCCGCCCCGATGCCCGACGGCGCTAAGGACGGCGTGCTCACCGTCAAAAATGACGGCAACTCCGTCAACTACCAGCAGGTCGAGTTCACCCGCGTCCATGTGGGCCACACCTACACCTACATGCTCGAGGAGGTCATCCCTGCCGAGGCCAACGCCGACAACGGCTACACCTATCAGGGCATGACCTACGATCCGGTGAAGTATAAGGTTGAGTTCGTGGTGACGGCGCAGGAAGTCGAAGGGGTTCCTACCGTGCATGTCGCCAAGACCTATTACAAGGTCAAGGGCGATGGTTCGGTCGAGCAGACCCCGACCCCCGAGACCGAGGTAGCCTTCCAAAACAGCTACAATCCCAAGGACCTTACGCTCCCCAACGACACTGACAACGTGCCGCACGGCACCAAGACCCTGAACGGCCGTAATTCCCTGGACGGCGAGACCTTCGAGTTCACGCTTTCCGCCGGCAACGTGGCCACGAGCACCGCTCTGGCTAACGACTTCGTCATCTTCGGGGACGACCGTGCTGCCGAGACGGCGACTGCGACCGTGGGCGAGCTGAAGGATGGCGAAGCCAAGGGCTTCAACTTCGGACCCATGACCATCAAGAGCCCCGGCACCTATGTGTTCAAGGCGCACGAGAACGCTCCTGCAGCCGATGGGGATGGCATGGCGTACGACCGCCGCAACGTGATCATCACCATCAAGGTCAAGGATACGAACGGTGTTCTGGAGCTTGACGGTCCGGTTACCTATAAGGGCGGCTCTGATACTGCGGCGACGTTCGTAAACAATTATTCCGTTGCACCTGCAAGATTGGGTGATACGGCGTCCGTGACCGTAACGAACATCCTCAATGGCCGAGATCAGAAAGCAGGAGAGTTCGGCTTCCAGATCGAGGGAACGGATGAAGCCTCTTCGAAGAAGCTCCCTTCGGCCGACAGGAGCTTCGCGGTTGAGGCTGATACCCCAGCAGGCATCGCGTATCCCATGCCCAACAAGCTTGCTAATCTGACCTTTGCTCAAGAGGATATGGGCAATACCTTTACGTACAAGGTGACCGAGGTCATTCCTTCGGGCGACAAGAAGCTCCCTGGCGTGACCTATAACACCGAATCTGCCGAGTATAAAGTGATGATCACCCCGATCGACGACGGCGACGGCTCCATGCACCTCGAGACTAAGGTGACCAAGGGAGATGTCGAGATTAAACCGTCATCTCTTGGTGGCAGGGATGTCTATACGCTTCCGTTCATCAACGAGTACAAGGCAGCCGTAACGACCTTTACCCCTGATGCTGCAGCGGTGGGCCTGAGCAAGGTGCTGACCGGCCGCGACTGGATCGATTCCGATGAGTTCGAGTTCACGCTCGAGGCTGTGACTCAGGGCGCCCCGATGCCCGTAAACGACAAGACGACCGTTACCAAGGCCGACCTCAAGGACGGCAAGGCCGCGTTCGGCTTCGGCGAGATCAAGTTCGACAAGGCGGGCGACTACACATATCGGGTGACTGAGACCAATGCTGGCAAGACCATCAACGGCATCACCTACGCTTCCTACCCCGCTACCTTCACGGTGCATGTGACCGATCTTGGCAATAATGGCAGCTCTACAGGACGTCTTGCTGCATCTGTTACCCAGGTTCTTAATAAGGAGTTCGAGAACATCTATGTCTCGAAGCTTGACTACGGTGCTAAGGGCGGCTTGAGCATATTCAAGACTCTCAATGGCCGCGATATGGCTTCAAACCAGTTCGGCTTCACCGTGACGCCCGTTGACCCGGCATCTGCCGACAAGTTCGGCATCGAGCTGGCTGGTGAAGAGTTCAAGAACCCCGATGCCGCGACAGCTGGTAAGAAGTCGTTGGTGAAATCCTTCGGCGAGGACGTCGAGTTCAGCCAGGACGATGCGGGGAAGACGTATTCTTACGTGGTGTCCGAGACTACGGGTGGTAATGCAGATGAGGGCTACACCAACGATGCAGCCGAGTACACGGTGACCATCGCCACGGAGCACGATCCTGCCAAGGCTGCATTGACGGTGACCACCAAGGTTTCCGATGGAGCGAACGAGAAGGCCTATGTCTACACGACGGGCACGGATCCCGACGATGCCGCTGAGGTTTCGTTCGTCAACAGGTACGGTTCTTCCGGCACCCTCGGGGGAGACGGCAACGTGAAGATCGCCGCCGTCAAGCAGCTGACGGGCCGTGACCAGAATGCGGGCGAGTTCAGCTTCGTCGTCGAGGATAAGGGTGGCAACGTGGTGTCCTCGGGCAAGAACGCCGCTGATGGCACTGTTGAGTTCGAGCCGATTCACTACACGAGCGAGAGCTTGGAGCAGGCGGTCGCCAATGACTTGGCCGTCAAGACCGCTGATGCGGGCGGCAAGATCACCTATGAGCTTCACTACAAGGTAAGCGAGGTTACGAGAAATCTGCCCGGCGTAGTCTCCGGCAACGTCACATCCTTCAATGTGGTCGTCAAGCTGGTAGACGATGGTGACGGAGTGTTTGACATCACGGTTGAGTACCCGGCTGGCATGAACGAACTTTCTTTCGAGAACACCTATACGTCCACGGCTCCGTTCACGCCATCTGGTTCCAAATGGCTCGATGGCGGTGCGCCCGTGTCCATTATCGACGGCAAATTCACCTTCACGATTTCCGGTGAGGAAAACGCTCCGCTGCCTGATGTCACCTCGGTGAAGAACGACGCTGTCGGCGACGTGAGGTTCGGCGAGATCACCTTCACGCAGGATCATCTTGATGGCGTAACCCCTGATGAGAATGGCGCTCGCACCAAGACGTTCACCTATCATGTGACCGAGAGCGGTACCGCTTCGGGTATCACCAACGATGCGCAGGTGACCAAGACCTTCAAGCTCACGGTGACCGACGACGGCCAGGGCCACATGCGTGTGGAATCCGAGCATCAGGGAGCGCAGTTCGAGTTCACCAACACCTACAGCACGACTCCGAAGGAATCGAGCTTGACCGGTGAGGGCGGCTTCACGTTGACTAAGACGCTTGATGGTCGCGATCTGGTTGATGGTGAGTTCGAGTTTGATCTGGTTGATGTTGCCAGCGGCAAGGTTGTGGCTAAGGGCGAAAACGACGAGAGCGGAAACGTGAAAATGGGTGCCGTCACCTTCGAGGAGCCCGGCACGCATCAGTATCGTTTGGTTGAGGTCAACCCGAACGAGAGCGATGGCATCACGTATGATGCAAGCTCGTATGATGTCTCCGCCGTTGCCACGGACGTCGACTTTGACGGCGTGCTCGAGATAGTGTGGTCTGTCGCTGATGCCGAGGGCACCGACCTGAAGTTCGTCAATTCGTACAAGGCTGCCCCTTCGAGCATTACCTTCAACGCCATCAAGCAGCTGGATGGCCGCGATATCAAGGCCGGCGAGTTCGAGTTCGAGCTGGTGCAGGACGGCAAGGTCATCCAGACCGCCAAGAACCTTGCCCCGGACAAGAGCGGTGTCGCGCGCATCAGTTTCGAGCCGATCGAGTATGCCGAGACAGGCGAGTTCGACTACGAGATTCGCGAGGTCAAAGGCGATGCCGAGGGCGTTACCTATGATGATCAGGTGTTTACCTACCACGTGACCGTGACCGATCCGGGTAACGGCAAGCTCAAGGTCGAGTGGGCCCAGGGCGACAACGGTGCTCCGGTGTTCAAGAACGTCTATGAGAAGCAGGCTTCCCCGCTCGATCCGGTTCTGCCGCCGGATGATGGCGACGATGACGGCGACGATGGCGGGTTCAAGTTGCCTCAAACTGGCGACACCGCGCCGATCTTGTCTCTGGTGGTGCTTGCGGCCGGCGTTGCGACGGTAGCGGTCTTGCGACTGCGCAGGCGTTAGGATTAGATAGATTCCACGTGTAGGTCGGGGTGCTTCGGTTACGGAGCACCCCGTTTTTTCATGGAGTCATGAAGAGGGTTCTCGTTTAAGACCTTGCAACTTGGCTTATAGGACAAAATGTGTGTCTACTTTAGGGGCATCGGCGCAGGTCGATGCCCCTTTTTCAGCCGTTTAAATTCCGTGTCCGCTTTTAACCGCTCGGACAGAATGTGTGTCCGGTTGCCTATCGTTCCCGCTGGTAGATAATCTTTTCCGGAACCGTTAAATACCCTTTCGGAAGAGGTGCCCATGAAGGCCGTTTATTGCCCCTGCTGCGGCGGTCGGACCATTCGCCAAGGCCGCGCGCGAGACCTGGCCGCGCACCAGGGTCCAGAGGTGCACCTTCCATGCCTTCTCGCAGGCCAAGCGCTACACGACGACGCGGCCAAAGCTCCAAGCGGGGCGCGAGCTCTACGCCATCGCGCGCGACCTCATGGGCATCGAGACGCTGCACCAGGCCGAGCTCTGGGTCGAGCGACAGGGCGGTGTGGGAGGACCTTCACCACAGGGATCCGTACCCGTTCTGGCTGGATTAATGGATGGGAACTGGCGTTCTGTCGGGACACACTTTTTGTCCTATAAGCCAGAAAAGCAAACTGCGTTCTATATTGCTCCTTGTGTTCAGCGTCTTGTTCTTTATCTCCGCATATATGGTCTATGGGATCATATCGCTGGCTCACCGAGAGGAGGATACCTTTGAACGGCTAGAAGAAACGATGTGTGATCCTGATATTTTTGCAGAATATATGGAGCAGGCGCACGTGGTCGAATTTGCCATTTTGGGCGGAGTGATAGCCCTCAACGTGCTCGCCTGGATGTCTGGATGGGCGCACCGTCGCAGCCGTCGAGGCCACATTCGTATATGGAGAACGTGGCTCATGTACGCCCTGACTATCCTGGCCTGCGCGGCGGCGTCGTCTGCCGACCAGTATCACAAGCTGTATGTGCCTGGTCGTCACTTCGACAAGCTCGATTTGTTTCTGGATGCCTCAGGCTACATCACGGCTGTTACCTGCGTCTTTATAGCTTGGAGTATTGGCTCATTCGTGTACCGCCTCATTTTTAAAACAAATTTGAAAAAAAGTTGTTGACGCGCCACCGACCTCTGGTCTATAGTAATCCCCGCGATGGACCTGTAGCTCAGTTGGTTAGAGCGTCCGGCTGATAACCGGGAGGTCACAAGTTCGAATCTTGTCAGGTCCACCATTTTCTTTCGCAATAAACACCCCAGCGAGAGCCGAGTCGCCGCTGGGGTGTTTATTACTGTCTCCGTGGGGGTTTAGCTCAGCTGGGAGAGCGCGGGCTTTGCAAGCCTGAGGTCAGGGGTTCGATCCCCCTAACCTCCACCACGATGGACCTGTAGCTCAGTTGGTTAGAGCGTCCGGCTGATAACCGGGAGGTCACAAGTTCGAATCTTGTCAGGTCCACCATCAAAACTGTGAAGAGCCTCGGGGCAATTGCCTCGAGGCTTTTTTCCTATCTACTGAAAGTAGTCAAAAAAGCCCCGTCCCAAAAAGACTGCTTTAATTTTGTGTGCTGTGCGAAAGATTGGGTAGTATAGCTATTCAATGCGGCGAAGATGCCGTGTGTTAACCGCTACGTACCGGAGGTGTTCCATGGTTCGTGTCGACATAGAGACCATCGTCATGGCCGCCGGTCCCGTGCCATCGCTTATCGTGCTTCGCGAGCGCTGCAGCAAATCGGACTCGCCCGCGCCGCTGCGTTCCCTTTCCATTCAGACTGGTTCGTTTGAAGCTGCTGCCATCAGCCGCGGCATCGATAGCGGTCGCGCCGAGCGCCCGATTACCCATGACCTGCTGCTCGATACTGTTGGCGCCCTGGGCGCCAAACTCGAGCGCATCGAGATCGTCCGCGCCGAGCCGCCGGTGTTTTACGCGACGATTGTCGTACTGGCCGATGGCGAGGAGCGTAAGATCGATGCCCGCCCCAGCGATGCCATCGCCCTTGCCGTGCGCAGCAATGCTCCCATGTTTGTGGAGGACGACATCATGAATCGCCTGGGCACTGTTTCTACCCACGCCGAGGAAGTTGACGACGAGCAGGAGTTCGAGAAGTTCGACGAGTTCGTCCATACGCTCTCCCCCGATGACTTCTAAATGCGGGGCGTCCAGGTTGCGGAGCGTTCGCTGATGGCCGGCGGCATGTCGGCCGAGGCGGCCGCCATCGCGCGTGAAGCCCAGATGCGCTCGGAGGCTTCTGAGGCGGCTCGCATTGCCTATGTGACGCAGGCCCGCACGCTTCGCGAGCGCCGCGGCTCGTTTATCAAGATGGTCGTCATCTCCGCCCTTGTCGCGGCAATCTGCTCGCGCCTTCGTGGTACAGTTGGTGCGCTTGGGTTTTCGATCTCTACGGGCCTGGTGATCTGGGGCGTGGTCGACGCGGTAATGCTGACCAGTCAGATCAAGGTGCTCGACAAGCGCGCGATGGATATGATGCGCGCCCGCGACGCTGCCGCCAAGATCGCCGCCGAGGCACAGGAACTGTAACGACTCCGGACTCGATGGGAAGGTCTAAAGATGGCACAGGATATGCAGGACGCCGGTAACGTCTCCGCCGAGCTCGACGCCATGGTGTGCGATCTGATTGGCGCCTTCTTGGACGACCTGGCCGCGGGCGAAAACCCTGGCGTGGTTGTGGCAATTGAGGACGCCACTTCCAACCGTTATCTTGCCGCGCTCGACGAGGATGGCGAGGAGGCATGCCTGGAGGCGGCCACCAACTTTATCTCCGAGCACAAGATGGGTCTTAAGGACGAGGGTCTGGGCCGTATCGCCCGCTATGCCATCGGCTACACCGGCTGCGTCGAGATTGACGGCGGCTACCATGACGCTCTGCTCGTGAGCTTCTTTGAGACTACGCTCGAGAGCGGTTTTTCGGCATACGTGCTGTATGAGGGCATGGGTGCCGGCGATGGTTTTATGTGGAGCGACCCTGAACCTGCAGGTGAGGAAACCCCTCTTATCTAAAATCGCTAAAATAAACGAGTTTTCGGTAAAAGGCTCAATATTCCCGCTGAGCGTTGTATCGCTGGGCGGGCCGCATACGCGTGCCGTTTGTATATGGATAGAAGATAGGGGAACTACATGCGCGTAGACAATCTGAGGAACATCGCCATCATCGCCCACGTCGACCACGGCAAGACGACGATGGTCGACAAGCTCCTGCGTGCCACGGACGCCTTCCGTGCTAACCAGCAGGTCGAGGACCGCGTCCTGGATTCTAACGACCAGGAGCGCGAGCGCGGCATTACGATTCTCGCCAAGAACATCTCTATCGAGTACAAGGACGTTAAGATCAACGTCATCGACACCCCGGGCCACGCCGACTTCGGCGGCGAGGTCGAGCGCGTGCTGCGTATGGCCGACGGCGCCCTGCTGCTGGTCGACGCTTTTGAGGGTCCCATGCCCCAGACCCGCTTCGTGCTGCGTCACGCTATCGACACCGGCCTTAAGATCATGATCGTCATCAACAAGATCGATCGTCCGGGCGCTAACCCCGAGAAGGCCTACAACGACTGCCTCGACCTTATGGCCGACCTGGGCGCTACCGATGACCAGCTCGAGTTTGCCATGGAGCACGTTATCTACGCCAGCGGCGTCAACGGCTTTGCCCGTCATGACCCTGAGGACGGCAACATGGACATGTACCCGCTGCTCGACATGATCATCGACGACATGCCCGCGCCCGAGGTTGACGAGACCGCCCCGCTCGCCATGCAGTGCGTGACCATCGACCACTCCAACTTCGTCGGCCGTATCGGTATCGGTCGCGTGTACTCCGGCACCATCCGTCAGGGCGACCAGATCCTGGTCGTCAAGAATGACGGTTCCGGCGCCACCGCCACCGTCAAGCAGCTCTTCACCTTCGACTACCTGGGCCGTACCGAGTGCCAGGAAGTCGGCGCTGGCGACATCGCCGCCGTCGTGGGCATCGACCGCACCGATATCGGCGATGTCTACACCGACCCCGAGAACCCCGTCGAGCTCGAGCCCATCGAGATCGACCCGCCGACCCTGTCCATCGTCTTTGAGGCTTCGACCTCCCCGCTCGTCGGCCGCGATGGCGACATCGTGGGCGCCCGTCAGCTCAAGGAGCGCCTGTTCAACGAGGCCGAGAACAATGTGACCATGAAGATCGAGGAGCTCGAGGACAAGAGTGGCGTCGAGGTCTCGGGCCGCGGCATCCTGCACCTGTCCGTTCTGATGGAGTCCATGCGCCGCGAGGGCTTTGAGTTCCAGGTCGGCCGTCCCCGCGTTCTGTTTAAGAAGGACGAGAACGGCAACAAGTTGGAGCCCGTCGAGCAGGCCGTCGTCGAGTGCCCGGACGAATACTCGGGCAAGGTCGTTGAGGTCTTCGGCACCTCCGGTGGCATCATGACGAGCATGGATACCTCGGGCATCGTGACGCATCTCGAGTTCAAGATCCCGACGCGTGGCATCATGGGCCTTAAGAACCGCATCATGAACGTCACCCACGGCGAGGGCGTGTTCTACCACACCTTCCTGGAGTACGGCCCCTACGCCGGCGAGATCGGTAACCGTCAGAACGGCGCCATGATCTCTATGACCACTGAGAAGGCCGTTGCCTATGCTCTGGGTACGCTGCAGGAGCGCGGCCAGCTCTTCGTTGAGCCGGGCACCGAGTGCTACGAGGGCATGATCGTGGGCGAGCGCAGCAAGGCTGGCGACATGGTCGTCAACATCGCCCGTACCAAGAACCTGGGCAACCAGCGTTCCTCGACCTCCGACATCTCCGTTCAGCTGGTGCCGCCTCGTGTCTTCTCGCTGGAGGAGGCGCTGGAGTACATCGCCGACGACGAGCTGGTCGAGATCACTCCCAAGAACATTCGCCTGCGCAAGCGTCTGCTCAACGCAACCGACCGCAAGAAGGCTGCTGTCCGCGCCGGCCAGGTCAACAAATAAGCGCCGGGCTTCATAGCTTTAAATGAAAGGGCGTCGACCGCAATGGTCGGCGCCCTTTTTGGTGCACGTGGATTGAGACGGCCTGCACCACCACAAAGGTGCCTGTCCCCTTTGTGGTGGTTGGTGGTTAGGCGGTGGGAAGGCCTGGGGTGCTGGTGTTCTGTTGCGGCTTGAGGTGGGCGTTGCGCCAGATGATCTGGATGACGTAGCCGAGCATAAAGACAAAGGCTACACCGCTGACAAAGTTGCCCATAAGAGGAAGTGCCGTGAGTGCGCCCGCGACGATACCGCCCACGGCGGCCATGGCGTAGCGGTTCTGATTGTGTCCGACCATGCGTGCGACCGCGGTGCCCGTAAATGCCGCCGAGACCAGGGCGATGCCGATGATGCCGCACATGAGGGCGCCGGCGAGCGACAGGCCTGCAATCGAGATGATGAGTAACAGGACGGCGGGAACGACGGCGACCGTGCCCAGAAGACCGCTTACCCACAGCGGCGTGGGGCGCTGGTGGAGCATTTCGGCGGCGCTGGCGGTTGCGCGCGGAAAGACAAGCTCAAGCAGGATGGCGACAAAGCAGGTAGAAAGCGCCGCGGCAACGATGCCGCCGATAATGTCGTTGACCGTAGAGGTGTCCTCGTTTTCGGTTCGGTCGATCTTGAGAGCCCCGACCTGAGCGCCCTCTGCCCGCTCGGGATCCTGTGAGACGTGGGCGTTCACCGTGCCGGTGATGCGGGCGTTTTTGCCCAGGATGAGCTTGTCGGCCCAGACCTCAACATCGCCATCGACGGTGCCGTCAATGGTAACGGTGTCGCCGGCGAGCGCCGCCGATTTGGCAGAGCCACGCAGGGCGACCGTCTCGCCCGCCGCGTAAAAACAGTTGGCAGTGCTGCCGGTGTTGAGCACGACGTGCTGGCCGGCCACCGTGACGCTGCCATCGATTGCGGTTTTGGCGATATCGATGGTACGCGCCGCCAGGCGAACGGCGCCGCCTACGGTGCAGTCGCGAATCGACAGGCTCTCGCCCACCGCGATAATATCGCGGCCGATGGAGGCATCGTCTAGGTTGAGGCTTTGGCCGGCCCAGTACAGATCGCCCTCGATACCCGACGGAGTTGAGTCAACTTCGGTCGCGAGCACGTTTCCCGCGGTGTCGGTGCTGGCGAACGATGCCGTGGGGAGTGCGGTGAGCGCGAGTGCAATCAGCGCGAATAGAATAGCGATGTGACTCCGCGCTTTGCGGCGCCGGGTTGACGGTACTTGGTTGTAAGGCATAGTGAATCCTTCGTTAGATACTCGACAGGTATCTAACAGGGTACCCAATGCGCAAGCGCTCTAAAAGAACCTGCCGGTTGCATTTCGAAGGGCTGGGCCGTGCTACCTACTTTTTACGGTGCAAAAAGCGTGCGATGTCGTCTTCGGTGGGGCTTTTGATGTCAAAGCGCAGCGATAGCCAACGCAGCCCCATGGTCACGATGACGCATACGACCAGCGCCGCGACATTGCTCATGAGCCCGCTCATGACGAGGCCTACATAGCTTGTCGATCCGGCGATGGCCGCGATGGCGTAGAAGTTAGTGCGTTGGAAAATGCCCGGCACCACGCCCATAAAGCCGTCGCGCAGCATGCCGCCGCCCACTGCGGTGAAGAAGCCCATCATGATGCATACGGCGGGCGCAAATCCGTAGACCAGCGCCTTGTCCGCACCGGTAGCCGCATAAATGCCGACCGAGATGATGTCGAGCAGGGGAATGAGCTTGTCGGGCTTATCGACGATTGCCGGGAAGATGTAGATGATGGCCGCCGTGGCGATGGAGAGCGGTAACGCCATTGGTTGGTTGAGGATATACACGTTGCCGACCTGGAGCGTCATATCGCGCAAGAGACCGCCGCCCAGACCGCAGACCACCGCGAGCGCGACCGCGCCCACCAGATCGAGCTTGTGCTCGCGCGCGACCAGCACGCCCGAGATCGATGCCGCGACAACGGCGAACATCTCGAGCCAAAATGGGATAGCGACCAGGGCATCCGAAGCATGTGAAGTAACGGTCATAGCGGCGGCGACGGGCAAGATGGGTCCTTTGAGTTGTAGGTTTGAACAATGCCCGTACATAGTACATGGTTGACGGCGATTGAGATCCTATTGCTCGGCAAACGGTAGGGACTGGGCGCGGGCGTGGCATTGCTGGAATGTCAGGGGTCCAAAACATGTACGTCAGCCTCCAAAAACGACATTTTTCGGCATCTTTGGAGGCTGACGTACATGTTTGGATTGAGCCCACAGCATGAATGAGTTGATTTACTCACATCCGGTATATTTCCCCACTTCAACGGACATAAGAGTTGGATACCGGCTCAGAGCGAGAGGTCCCCAATGGATACCCCTGTTCTCATTTCGCATAAAACCGCATGGCTTGTCCATCATGCACCCCAGAATTTGGTTCAGTCTCTTGCGCGGCATGACTACCAGATAGGCGCACAGGGCATCTCCACCCAACAACGCGTTGCACGCATACGACAGGCGCTTACCGACTGCGGCATTCCGTCCGATATGCTCAAGACTATCGATATCTCGGTTGTATTCGAATTCGAGCGAATTCGCACCAAAGGCGTCATTTGCCACATGCTTGGACAAAATCTTCCTTACGAGCATATTAACGAGTTGACGCCCGGAGTCTTCATCACCGACGAAGCCTTCACCTTCGTGCTCGCTGCCGAGTGGATGAATAGGATCGAATATCTCGAATATGGCTATGAAGTTTGCGGCGATTATCGCATGAGGCTTAATCCCGCCGACCCTTATACCGAGCAACCAGCCACCACCTCCAAGGATGAAATAATCGAACTGCTCGATCGGCATCCCGGCAAACCCGGTGCCACACGTGCACGGCTCGCGCTCAGGCACATCTACGATCGCTCGGCCTCGCCTATGGAGACCGCTTCGGCAATCGCCCTCTCACTCCCAACAAGCGAAGGCGGCGTTGGCATCCGAGGTATCGAACTCAACAAACCGCTCGAGATCCCTCAACGTCTCTGGCATTGCGCCAAAGCTCGAACACTCAAAATCGATGCGCTCGTTACCTACAAGCGCAGGGAGCTCGGTATCGAATATAAGGGCGGCTTTCACGATGAGTTCGAGCGCAAAGGAGCAGATGCGGAGCGAGAGGCCGTTCTCTCCCAAATGGGATATCGAATCGTTACGCTCACTTCGGCTCAGTTCGGCAGCCAGCTCGCCTTTCACCGCGCCATGAACAACATTCGCGAAGCACTCGGCATGCCTCGCTGTACCGACACCGGGCACCAGCGAGAGCAAAACGAACTACGCAAGGCGCTTATCCGCAACTGGAAAGGCATGCGAGACGAAGAGGCACCTTCCGAATAGTGCCACTCCCGTGAGCTTAATCCAAACGTGTACGTCAGCCTTCAAAGATGCCGAAAAATGTCGGTTTTGGAGGGTGACGTACATGTTTGGGGAAGCGTGGGATCGAGACGTATTTCGATAACAAAAAAGCTCCCATTGTTGGGAGCTTTCTCAACCAAAATGGCGGAGGAGGAGGGATTCGAACCCTCGTGACCTTATACAGGCCAAACGGTTTTCGAGACCGCCGCATTCAACCACTCTGCCACCCCTCCGCGTGGGGTAAAAACAAAGCAGGCTCGAAGGCCTGCTTTGGAATTAACTGGCGGAGAGTCAGGGATTTGAACCCTGGAGACGCTTTTGACGCCTACACGATTTCCAATCGTGCTCCTTCGGCCACTCGGACAACTCTCCGTTAAATGCGAAAGTTAGTATACACGAGGAATCGTAAGGTGCAAGCCGAAAACTTAGCATTTTTTGATTCACAGTGTCTTGCGCTATGCCTAAAACGTGCGGCATATGCAGCCTGACCAGCTAAATCATGCTAAGCGAATTGTTCAAAAAAGGACTTTATAGACCACGAGCAAACGAATTTAAATTCTTTTTGGCGATCAATTGGACCACTGGTATGCATTTCGCGACCACAGCGTTGTGCCCGTTGACCTGCGGCTTGGTGCGACTTGTCCCCACGGCGCCGTATCTTGTCCACAGATCCGTCAAGCTTTTGGTCAGCATTTGGTTGGAATGTGCATGAAACGTCGTGCGAGTATGGGCATATGTGGAGGTCATGAGGTTGTAGCTGCATATTCTTGCAGCCTAGGAGGTTGAAAGATATTATTACCAAGTCTTTTCCTGCTTCAGGCGCACCTTCACGACCTGAAGCCACATTTGCCCAGAGGAGGTGACAATATGAAGGCTTATGAACTGCTGTTCTTTGTTGACCCGTCGCTCGACCCCGAGACTCGTCTCGCTGTTATGAAGCGTATCGATACCACGATCGCTGAGGGCGCTGGCAAGGTCGACTCCGTTGACGAGTGGGGCAAGCGCAAGCTCGCCTACGAGATCAACGACCTCACCGATGGTGACTACACCCTCATCAACTTCCACGCAGATCCTACCCAGATCGCCGAGCTTGATCGCGTCCTGCGCATCACCGACGCTGTGGTCCGCCACATGATCGTCCGTCGCGACGACCAGGAGTAAGACTGTCGTTTTGGACTGGGCTTGTGCCCCAAGAGGAAGTAGTGAGTTATGAGCATCAATCGAGTGAACATCACCGGTAACCTCACCCGCGATCCCGAGCTGCGCGCCACCGCCGGCGGAACCCAGGTTCTGTCCTTTGGCGTCGCTGTGAACGATCGTCGCCGTAACGCGCAGACTGGCGAGTGGGAGGACTATCCCAACTTTGTCGACTGCACTATGTTCGGCACCCGCGCCGAGGCCGTGAGCCGTTTCCTGGCAAAGGGAAACAAGGTCGCGATCGAGGGCAAGCTGCGCTACAGTTCTTGGGAGCGCGACGGCCAGCGCCGGAGCAAGCTTGAGGTCATCGTCGATGAGATCGAGTTTATGAGCTCCCGTGGTGGCCAGGGTGGCTACGATCAGGGCGGTTACGCCCCCGCAGCTCCCGCGCCCACAGCACGTCCTGCCGCACCGGTGGCTACGCCGCCCGCGGTCGACGTCTACGATGAGGACATCCCGTTCTAAGGGTTGTTCACCTATTTTTGAGTGAGAGGCGGCTTCGGTTCGCCGAAGTTGCCAAACGAAAGGTATTTTGACATGGCTAATGATTTTTCTGCACGTCAGCCGCGTCGTAAGTACTGCCAGTTCTGCAAGGAGAACACTGAGTTCATCGACTATAAGGACACTCAGCTTCTCCGTAAGTACATGACCGACCGTGGCAAGATCAAGCCCCGTCGCGTCACTGGCGCTTGCACGCAGCATCAGCATGACATCGCCAACGCCATCAAGCGCGCCCGCGAGATGGCTCTCCTGCCGTACACCGTCCCCGTGGTTTCCTCTCGTGGCAACCGCGACCGCGGCTAAGAAGGGAGACGCATCATGAAGGTTATTCTTCTCGATGAGATCAAGGGCAAGGGCGGCGAGGGTGACGTCGTAGAGGTCGCTCAGGGTTACGCTGAGAACTTCCTGTTCCCCAAGAAGCTCGCTGTTGCCGCCACCAAGGGCAACCTCAAGCAGCTCGACGAGCGTCGCAACAACATCGCCAAGCGCGAGGCCGTCCGTCTGGCTACCGCCAACGAGACCAAGGCTGCCCTCGAGGGCAAGCAGGTCACTGTTGACGTCAAGGTCGGCGACGAGGGTATCCTCTTTGGCTCCGTTACCGCCGCTATGATCGCTGACGCCATCAAGGCTCAGCTCGGTATGGACATCGACCGCAAGCGCGTCGAGCTCGGTAAGCCCATCAAGGTTGCCGGTGCCCACACCGTTGCCATCTCGCTGTACCGCGAGATCAAGGCCGAGGTTGTCGTTCTCGTCGGCGTTACCGCCGATGAGCTCGCTGCCGAGGCTGAGGTCGAGGAGGCCGCTGAGGTCGAGGAGGCCGCTGAGGTCGCCGAGGCCGAGACCGCCGAGGTCGAGACTGAGGCTGCTGCCGAGTAGCATTTGCTGCAACGCAACAATCTTGTTCTAAGAAGGGCGCTCTGGGAAACCGGGGCGCCCTTTTGTTTTTTGCGCTGAGTGAGTGTCATGGTGAACGTTGCGTTGAAGTCCTATATACGGGACCGTTCATCCGTTTCGTTCGGTGATGATTGGCGGCGCGCGGCGCGTTTTGGGACCGTGGCTGATACTATGGATGCTCGCAAGCGATATGAATGAGGATGCTCATGGCATATGACGAAAGGGAGACGGGAGTGACGGTCGAGGACCGCGGCTCAAAGTTGGGTCTTCCCCAAAACCAAGATGCAGAGGCCAATGTACTGGCCGCCATGCTGCTATCGCCCGAGGTGGTCGAGGAGGCCCAGGTCGAGCTGCAGCCCGATGACTTCTACCGGCCCATTCATAAGACCATCTATACCGCGATGGTCGATATGTACAACAGCCGCATTCCCATCGACTCCATCTCGCTGATCGATTACCTGCGAAGCATCAACAAGCTCGATGCCGTGGGCGGCGAGGCGTATATTTTGGAGCTGATGGGTCAGACTCTGTCGCTCGTGAACTGGCAGCACCATGCCGCCATCGTTCGCCGCGATTCGATGCTGCGTGAGCTGATCGGCGCCACCAACGAGATCAACGCGCTGGCATATAATGCCCCCACCGATACCAAAGAGGTCGTGGAGCTGGCCGAGAGCAAGCTGCTCAAGGTCACGGCGCGCGAGGTCAAGTCGAGCTACAAGACGCTGACCGAGTTTATGGTCGAGGCCTATAACGAGGCCGAGGAAGTGTGCCAGGCCGGTGGCCAGGCTGCGGGCGTGCCCACGGGTTTCCCGTCGCTCGACCGCATGCTCATGGGTTTTCGCGAGGGTCAGCTCATCATTATCGGCGCCCGTCCTGCTGTAGGTAAGACTTCGTTCGCCCTGAATCTGGCGCTCAACGCTGCCGCCGCTGGTTATACCGTCGGCTTCTTCTCGCTGGAGATGTCGGGCAAGGAAATTGCCCAGCGTCTGATCTGCGCCTACGCCATGATCTCGATCAGTGACTTCCGCATGGGCCGCATTAGCCCCGAGCAGTGGGCCAATATCAACGAGGCCACGCAGACCTTGTCTAAGCTCGATATTCTGATTGACGATACGCCCGGCACCACAGTGACCGAGATTCGCGCCAAGAGCCGCCGCATGCTCCACAACAAGGAGAAGGCCATCATCATCCTGGACTACCTGCAGCTGGTGAGTCCTCCGCCGGGACGCCGCTCCGAGAGCCGTACCGTCGAGGTCTCCGAGATGTCGCGTGGTCTGAAGATCATGGCCAAGGAGCTCAAGATCCCGCTCATCGCGCTGTCGCAGCTCTCGCGTCAGGTCGAATCCCGTACCGGCAAGCGCCCGCAGCTTTCCGACCTTCGTGAATCGGGCTCCATCGAGCAAGACGCCGATATCGTTATGTTCTTGGACCGCTCCGCCGACGAGGCCGAAGCCTCACGCGACGATCGACCCGACGAGGGCGTTACGCGTATCGTCGTGGCCAAGAACCGTTCGGGCCCGATCGGCGACGTCGACCTGATGTTCCTGCCGGCATCCACCAAGTTCTATGAGCTTGATGGGGCACATGCCGAGGAGTAGGACAGGCGCCCGTTGCACGGGTATACTGGGAATGTTTTGTGCTTCTGCGTGCCGGCGTGGCGCGTAGACAGTCCATGAATGTAAGGAGTAAACATGCCGTCAACCGTTTTGGTCGGTGCCCAGTGGGGCGATGAGGGCAAGGGTAAGATTTGCGACCTGGTCGCCGGCGACTTCGATGCCGTCGTGCGCTACTCGGGCGGCAACAACGCCGGCCACACCATCGTCGTCAACGGCAAGAAGTACGGCCTGCACCAGGTGCCTTCCGGCATCATGTATTCCGACCACGTGTCGGTGATCGGTAACGGCTGCGTCGTCAACCCCAAGGTTGTCCTTGAGGAGATCGACATGTTCGAGGCCGACGGCATCACCACCAAGAACCTCAAGATCAGCGGCAACGCGCATGTCATCATGCCGTATCACATCGATCTGGACGGCGCCTTTGAGCAGAAGCTCGGCAAGAAGAACATCGGTACCACCAAGCGCGGCATCGGTCCGTGCTATCAGGACAAGATGGCCCGCATTGGCCTGCGCATGCAGGACATGCTGGACGAGGCACTGTTCCGCGACAAGCTGGAGACCGCTCTCGCCCGCGTGAACCCCGAGCTCGAGCTCATCTACAACCTGCCCACCTACACCGTGGACCAGATTTGTGACGAGTACCTGCCCATGGCCGAGCGCCTGCGTCCCTACATCACCGAGACGAGTCTGCTGCTCAACAACATGATCGATGAGGGCAAGGACCTGCTGTTTGAGGGCGCCCAGGCGACGCTGCTCGACATCGACCACGGCACCTATCCGTACGTGACGTCTTCCAACTGCACCGCCGGCGGCGCCATCACCGGCTCCGGCGTGGGCATGAAGAATGTCGACCGCGTGCTGGGCGTCATGAAGGCCTATATCACCCGCGTCGGTTCGGGCCCCATGCCCACCGAACTTTCCTATGAGTCCGAGGCCGGTCACACGCTGACCGAGGAGGGCTATGAATACGGCGTGACCACCGGTCGCCGTCGTCGCTGCGGCTGGTTCGACGGCCCCATCGCCAACTACGCCTCGCGCGTCAACGGCCTCACCGATATCGCCCTGACCAAGCTCGACGTGCTTTCGGCCTTTGACACCATTAAGGTGTGCGTGGCCTACGACGTCGATGGCGAGCGCTATACGAGCGTGCCCGAGCACCAGGTGCGTTTTGAGAATGCCAAGCCCATCTACGAGGAGCTCCCTGGCTGGAAGTGCGACATCACCGACTGCCGCAGCTTTGACGAGCTGCCGCAGGAGGCCCAGGACTACGTGGCGTTTATCGAGGATCTGGCACACACCCGCGTGACGTTTATTGGCGTTGGCGCTGGTCGCGAGCAGATCATCAACCGATTCTGGAAGTAATCGGGACCATTTGGTTATTGCGATATACCCCTTTGCAGCCCAAGCGGGCGGCCGAGGGGTATATTTGCTTTGTAATGGGTCCGCATGGTTGGCGGGCCGTTCATCCATAGAGGAGGCACCCTTGAAGGCGGACACTCAAACCATCGACATCCTGTTGTTGGGCAGCGGCGGCCGTGAGCATGCTTTGGCAGCTAAGCTCGCAGCATCACCGCGCGCCGGCAAGCTCTACATTGCGCCGGGTAACGGCGGCACCGCGAGCTGTGGCGAGAACGTTGTTCTCGACGACTGCGATCCTGCGGCCGTGGCGGCGTTTGCGCAGGGCCACGGATGCGGACTCGTGGTAATTGGCCCCGAGGCTCCGCTCGTGGCGGGCGTGGCCGACGCCGTGCGTGCGGCGGGTATTCCGTGCTTTGGCCCGGGTGCCGAGGGCGCCCAGATGGAGGGCTCCAAGCTGTTCTCCAAGCAGCTCATGGAGCGCGCCGGTATCCCGACGGCAGCCTACGGCTCGTTTACCGACGAGGCTTCGGCTCTCGCCTACGTGCGCGAGCAGGGCGCCCCGCTGGTCGTCAAGGCCGACGGCCTTGCCGCGGGCAAGGGCGTTATCGTGGCGACCGAACTTGAGCAGGCCGAGGAGGCCGTGCGAGAGTGCTTTGGCGGCACCTTTGGCGATGCCGGCAACACCGTGGTCATCGAGGAGATGCTGACCGGTCCCGAGTGCTCGCTGCTTGCCTTTACCGACGGCAAGACCGTGCGCCCCATGGCCACCTCGCAGGACCACAAGCGCGCGCTCGAGGGCGACAAGGGCCCCAACACCGGCGGCATGGGCGTCTACAGCCCGGTGCCCATCGTGACCGACGAGGAGCACGCCACCATGGTGGCGGTCATGGAGCAGACCGTTGCCGAGCTTGCTGCCGAGGGCATCGACTACCGCGGCTGCCTGTACGGCGGCTTTATGCTCACGCCCGCCGGCCCCAAGGTGCTGGAGTTCAATGCCCGCTTTGGCGACCCCGAGACGCAGGTCGTGCTGCCGCGCCTTAAGAACGACCTGGTCGAGGTCATGCTGGCCTGCGCCAACTGCGAGCTCGACCAGATTGAGCTCGACTGGCGCGACGAGTGGGCCGTGGCCGTTGTCCTGACGAGCGCGGGCTATCCCGGCAGCTACGAGAAGGGCAAAGTCATCACCGGTATCGCCGAAGCCGAGGCCATGGAGAACGTGACGGTGTACCACGCGGGCACTGCCGTGGTGGACGGCCGGCTCGTGACCAATGGTGGCCGCGTGCTTGCCGTGACCGCTCTGGGCGACACGTTCGAGAATGCTCGCAACCTTGCCTACGAGGCCTGCGAGAAGATTGATTTTGAGGGTAAGACCCTGCGTCACGACATCGGCCTGCGCGCGCTGCGCGGCCGCGACGCCTGGGATGCCTAAAATCCGAGAGGAATGAGACGGATGGACGATAAGAACGAAGAGCTCGTGGACGCGCAGATCGTCGAGGAGGACAGCCGCGTGTATGGGCACGCCGAGGGCGAGCCTGGCGGCGAGGTTGCTGACGAGCCGGTGCTGGTGCTGGGCGATGACGACCCGCACGATGCCGAGCTACACGAGAAGATTCTTTCGGAGGAGTGCGCCTGGAAGGGCAAGATCCTCGACGTCCACCGTCTTGAGGTTGAGCTGCCCAACGGCCACCGCAGCGCCCGCGACATCATTCGCCATCCGGGTGCGGCGGCCGTTGTGGCGCTGACCGAGAGTGGCAAGATTGTGCTGGTGCGTCAGTACCGCACCGCCATCGATCGCGTGACGGTCGAGATTCCCGCCGGCAAGCTCGACCCGGGCGAGGATCCGCTCGATTGTGCCAAGCGCGAACTGCACGAGGAGACGGGCTTTAGGGCCGGTCGCATTCGCTTTTTGACGTCGATTGTCACGACCTGCGGCTTCTGCGACGAGATTATTCATATCTACCTGGCCACCAAGCTCGAGTTCGACGCGCCCAACCCCGACGATGACGAGTTTGTCAACGTGGATCTGGTGCCGCTGCACGAGCTGATCGACGCCGTACTCGACGGCAAGATCGAAGACGCCAAGACCGTCGTGGGCGCCTTGGCCTGCGATAGCATCGCGCATCGCCTTGGTGGAGCCGAACTGTAGCGAGCGGTTACTTTGTTGAGGCGGGGTTATGACCTCGCTGGTTTGTGTAAGTCAGCGAAAGTGCTCCATTTGAGACGAGGTGGCCTAAAAGAGGAGGGAAGCGTATGGATATACGCGACCGACGATTGAAGGCCAGATTGTCCAAATGGGGCACTTGCAGCGTCGAGACGAAACGCGGTTTGGTAAAACCGCGTAAGGTGATTATGCTGAAGCGTTTTTTGTCGTATTACAGGCCCCAGATGGGGCTTCTTGTTGCCGATACGGTTTGCGCCCTGGTGCTTGCCGCCATTGACCTGGCGTTTCCTATTATTCTGCGCAATCTGACCGGTGGGCTGTTTACCCAGGGTCAGGCTGCCATTATGCAGGCGCTCGGTATGATCGCGGTGGGCTTGGTGCTGATGTATGCCGTCCGCTGTGCCTGCCGCTACTTTGTGAGCTATTGGGGTCACGTGATGGGCGCGCGCATGGAGTCCAAGATGCGCGAGGACCTGTTTGACCAGTATGAGCGCTTTAGCTTTGCGTACTTCGACCGCAACAGCTCGGGCGACATGATGAGCCGCGTGGTCAACGACCTGTTCGATATCTGCGAGGCGGCGCATCACGTGCCCGAGTGGATCATCATCTGCGGCATCGAGATCATTGGCTCGTTTGTGATCCTCTTTACCATCGCCCCGGTGTTGGCGCTTGCCATGGCCGTGGTGACGGCGGTGTTTGCGGTCATCATGTTTTGGCAGAACATGCGTATGCGCGAGGTCTTTAGCGACAACCGCAAAAAGATCAGCGGCATCAATGCGCAGCTGCAGGATTCGCTGGCGGGCATGCGCGTAGTCAAGAGCTTTGCCAACGAGGAGACCGAGCGCGCCAAGTTCCGTGCCTCTAACGATCGCTACCTTTCGTCCAAAGAGAACATGTACCACGCCATGGGCGTCTATACCGCGACGTATGGCCTGCTCTCGGGCGTGCTGTATGTGATCGTGGTGCTGCTCGGCGGTTGGCTGGTTGCTCAGGGCGAGCTGCAAGCAGTCGATATGGCGACGTTTGCGCTCTACATTTCGTTGTTCTGCACGCCGCTCGAGACGCTTGTCAATTCCGCCGAGATGTATCAGAAGGCTATCGCCGGCTTTAAGCGTATGGACGAGGTGCTCTCGACCGCGCCGGATATCCAGGACAAGCCGGGCGCTACGGATCTGCAGGTGACCGCCGGCGCCGTGGAGTATCACGACGTGTGCTTTAACTACGAGGACGCCGAGCTTGGCACGGATGTTGAGGCGCGTCCCGTTATCGACCATATGGACCTGTCCATCAGGCCTGGTCAGACCATCGCTTTGGTTGGCCCTTCGGGCGGTGGCAAGTCCACGACCTGTTCGCTGCTACCGCGCTTTTATGACGTGGCTGCCGGATCCATTAGCATCGACGGCCGGGACGTGCGCGATGTGACACAGCAGAGCCTGCGTCGTGCCATTGGCCTGGTGCAGCAAGACGTGTATCTGTTCGATGGAACGATTGGCGAGAATATCGCCTACGGCAAACCGGGCGCCACGGCAGAAGAGATTTCCGAAGCCGCCCGTCGCGCCAACATCGATGCCTTTATCGAGTCGCTGCCGCAGGGCTATGACACGGTCGTGGGCGAGCGCGGCAGCCGTCTTTCGGGCGGACAGAAACAGCGCGTCGCCATCGCGCGTGTGTTTCTCAAGAACCCCAAGATCCTGATCTTGGACGAGGCGACGAGTGCTTTGGATAACGAGAGCGAGGAGGCGGTGCAGGAGTCACTCGAAGAGCTGGCGCGCGGCCGCACCACGATTATCATCGCCCACCGTCTCTCGACCATTAAGCATGCTGACGAGATTGCGACCGTTGAGCATGGTCGCGTTGTGGAACGTGGCACGCACGAGGAGCTTCTCGCCCGTGGCGGCACCTATGCCCGTTACTATCGAATGCAGTTCGAAGGTGCGCGTGCGCACGAGCTCGACTGATTGATATGACAGGAAGTTTATGGCTGACAAGAACCCTTTGACTCCGGAAGAGGTGACGGAGTTATTCTCCGAAATCGATGCATCCGGCGTCTTGGATCCTACGCTTGCCAAAAAGCGTACCGAGCGCATGCGCGAGAAGGAGGCTGCGGCCAAGCGCGGTGACAAAGCGGCGCTAGCGCAGCTGCGCAGCGAGGACCGCGCGAGCCAGGCAAAACATATCGACCCGCTGTCCGAGGACGATCCTTCGGGCTCGCAGGTGAGCCATACCATTACGAAGACCGCGATGGCCGTGGTCATCGGTATTTTGGTGCTGATCGTGGGCATGCAGATCGGCTACGGCGTGATGCGCCGTCTGAATACCGCCAATCTGTCCGAGAGCGTTTCGGTCGATACCGTTTCGACGGCGCTGAAGGGCGGCCTTGAGTGGGGCAACGGCTTTACGCAGTTTCCGCTCGACTTTTCCGTCGACGAGGCCGATGAGCGTACGGGCACGGTCGAGGTAACGGTGTTGGACACATCGTCTGCCAACGAGCTCGAACTGCTGTCCAACGGGCAGATTCAGGCCGCGGCACTTGCGACCAACGCGCTGCTCAACGATAAGATTGACCGCGTGGTGTATAACGTGCACGCCTATATCGACGAAGATAGCAACATTCAGCACGATTCCTTCTTTGGCATGTTTCCCGCCCAGGGCCACCAGAGCGCCATTCTGACGTTCGTATGGACCAAGAGCTCATCCAACGCCACGAGTATCGACTGGAAGATGCGCATCGTGAGTATGGATGACACCATCGCCGAGCGCATTCAGAAGCAGGTGAACTCGGTGTCGTCGTTGATTGAGGACCCGGTGGTGAGCCAGACCAAGATTGACGAGGAAAAGGCCGAACGTGACCTGGAACATCGTCTGCATGGTCGCGAGATTTTCCGCGGCGGCAAGCCCGATCGCTCACCGTCCGATCTGCTGGAACAGGACAAGAAAAAGTAGGAGGCCATCATTCCGCGTGAGCCACAAGCCCACGCGGGATGATTTTTCTGGGTAGTCTTTTTGGGACGGGGCTATTTTAGCTACCCCGGCCGTCAATCAGACAAAACGCTAGCGCTAGCAGCCGAGGCAGCTAAAATAGCCCCGTCCCAAAAAGACTACCCGATGGCGGTTGTGAATCATTATGCATGGGGAGTCATAATTATCATTTTGTAAACAATTCTATGTAATTAACGCCATAAGTGATGCTTGCGGTTAGAATACCGCGAGGCCTAACTACACACCTTTAAGCCGGTCCTGTGAGACCGGGAAGGAGAACTATGGCGAACAACCATACCGCGGGCGCTGCCGCCCGCACCTTCGCGCCCAGCGAGCTTTGCCAGCGTATGCTGGCCAAAACCAGCAAGGGCACCTGCGGTCCCTGCATCCTATATCTTGAGGATGGGACCATTTTTTACGGACGTGCATGCGGCGCCGAGGGCACCGCGACCGGCGAAGTCTGCTTCAATACCTCGCTCGAGGGCTACTTTGAGGTTATGACCGACCCGAGTTATGCCGGCCAAATCGTAACCATGACCTATCCGCAGATCGGTAACTACGGCATCGACGAGACCGACGTCCAGTCGGCCTTCCCCGGCGACGCCGTGCGCCCTGCGAGCGCTCCGGCTATGCGCGGCATGATCGTTCGCGACATGTGCGCCACGCCTTCTAACTGGCGCTCGGCCGTCAGCGTGCCGGAGTACCTGCGCGCTCACGGCATCGTCGCTATCGAGGGTGTCGACACCCGCGCTCTGGTGCGCCATCTGCGCGACAATGGTTCCAAGATGGGCATTATCTCGACCGAGATCTTCGACGTCGACGAGCTTGCCGAGCGTCTGGCCGCAGCGCCCACACTGGTGGGCGAGAACCTGGTCAAGACCGTAAGTTGCCCTGAACCCCACGTCTTTGCCGCGAGTGACCTGCCTGCCACGCATGACTTTGCGCTTGCGGCTGCCGCTCCTGCCCGTCACAAAGTGGTCGCCTACGACTGCGGCGTGAAGCTCGGCATTCTGGAGGGCCTGGTCCGTGCCGGCTGCGACCTTACCGTCGTGCCGTGGGATACGCCCGCCCAGCAGGTGCTCGACATGAATCCCGACGGTGTCTTTTTGTCCAATGGTCCCGGCGACCCCGACGCCGTGGTGGAGACCTATGAGCAGGTACAGCAGCTGATCGGCAAGGTGCCGGTCTTTGGCATTTGCCTGGGTCATCAGATGATCAGCCTGGCCTGCGGCGCCCAGATGGAAAAGCTTAAGTTCGGTCATCGCGGTGGCAACCAGCCGGTCATGAACCTGGTAAGCCGTCGCGTGGAGATCACCGCGCAAAATCATGGCTTTGGCCTGCTGTTCCCCAGCTTGGGCAAGCTTGTCCCCGAGCTTTCCGGCGGCGAGACCGAGCATGCGGCCGATGGAGATCTGCGCGTCTGGGTGCGCCGCGGCATCGCTCCGGTCGTGATGAACGAGCGCTTTGGCCGCATTCGCCTGACGCATGTGAACCTTAACGACGGCACCGCCGAGGGCATCCAGCTGCTCGACGCCCCGTGCTTCTCGGTCCAGTACCACCCCGAGGCCTCGCCTGGCCCCACCGATGCCCACTATCTCTTTACCGCCTTTACGCGACTCATGGACGGCGAGGAGAACTACCTGGACATCGACACCGCGAAGGACCGCCTTGCCGGTTGGAATTTCGCCGACGATGGTTCCGCCGTTCTGCCGAACGGCGGACCGATCGACGCTGCGGCTGCATCCGGCACATCATCTTGCCGTTCTGCTTCGGACGCGCGGGCATAAGCCCAGCGCGCCCTTGCATCACGGCAACCTGATGCACCAGCTGCACCCTCGCTGACTTTTCCAAAACATTGAGTCAGCCTCTCTAGGAGGTTTTAAACATGCCGAAACGTACCGACATCAAGCGTATCCTCGTTATTGGTTCGGGTCCCATCGTCATTGGCCAGGCCTGCGAGTTCGACTACTCCGGCGCCCAAGCCTGCAAGGTGCTCAAGGAGGATGGCTTTGAGGTCATCTTGGTTAACTCCAACCCGGCGACCATCATGACCGACCCGGGTCTTGCCGACCGCACCTATGTCGAGCCCATCACCGCCGAGTTTATCGAGCGCGTGATCAAGAAAGAGCGCCCGGACGCGCTGCTGCCCACGCTGGGCGGCCAGACCGGTCTGAACGCCGCCGTCGAGCTGGCAAAGGACGGTACGCTCGACAAGTACGGCGTCGAGATGATCGGTTGCGACCTTGCCGCCATCGAGCGCGGCGAGGACCGCAAACTCTTTAACGAGGCAATGGCCGAGATTGGCCTGGAGGTCGCGCGCTCGGGCTATGCCTACAGCGTGGCTGACGCCGAGGCTATCGCCGAGCGCGTGGGCTATCCCTGCGTGCTGCGCCCGAGCTTTACCCTCGGTGGCGCCGGCGGCGGCATCGCTCACACCCACGAGGAGCTCGTCTCCATCGTGAGCCAGGGTCTGGAGCTCTCGCCCGCCCACGAGGTACTGGTCGAGGAGTCCATCGAGGGCTGGAAAGAGTATGAGATGGAGGTCATGCGTGACCACGCCGGCAACGGCATCATCGTGTGCTCCATCGAGAACCTCGACCCCATGGGTGTGCACACCGGCGACTCCATTACCGTGGCGCCGGCGCAGACGCTCTCCGACCTTGAGTATCAGCGCATGCGTGTCGCCTCGCTCGCCATCTTGGAGAAGATCGGCGTCGAGACCGGCGGCTCCAACGTGCAGTTTGCCGTGAACCCCCAGACCGGTCGCCTGATCGTCATCGAGATGAACCCGCGCGTGAGTCGTTCCTCCGCACTGGCCTCCAAGGCCACGGGCTTTCCCATCGCCAAGGCCGCCGCGCGCCTGGCCGTTGGCTATACGCTCGACGAGATCGTCAACGACATTACCAAGGCAACGCCTGCCTGCTTTGAGCCCACGATTGACTACTGCGTGGTCAAGGTGCCGCGCTTTGCCTTCGAGAAGTTCAAGGGTACCGACCCCACGCTCACCACGCGCATGAAGGCCGTGGGCGAGATTATGGCGATCGGCCGCACCTTCGAGGAAGCCTTTGGCAAGGCCATGCGCTCGCTGGAGGATGGACACCAGGGTGTTTGCGCCGGTGGCAAGGAGGGTGCCGATAAGCTGAGCGATAATGAGCTCGCCCAAGCCGTGGCAACCCCGACCGAGCACCGCATCTTCTTTGTGGTCGAGGCCCTGCGCCGCGGCTGGGACATCGCCCAGATCCATGCCATCTGCGGCATCGATCCGTGGTACCTCAACCGCATCAACGACATGGTGCAGGTCCAGGAGAGCATCCGCGGCCTGCGTGTGGAGGACATTGACGCCGACGCGATGCGCCTGCTCAAGCAGTATGGCACGAGCGACGCCGAGATTGCCGCGCTGACCGGCTCGGACGAGCGCTTTGTGCGCGCCTATCGCAAGGGTCTGGGCGTGGTTCCCAGCATGAAGACGGTCGATACCTGCGCTGCGGAGTTCTCGAGCGCCACGGAGTACCACTACAAGACGTACGAGAACATCTACCGCACGAGCCCGGATGCCAAGAAGTGCGTTGCCCCCGACGAGACCACGCCGGCGGACAAGCCCAAGGCGATGATCCTGGGAGCCGGCCCCAACCGTATTGGCCAGGGTATCGAGTTCGACTACTGCTGCGTGCACGCGAGCTATGCGCTGGCGGCTCGCGGCTTTGAGACCATCATGGTCAACTGCAATCCCGAGACTGTCTCGACCGACTACGACACGTCCGACCGCCTGTACTTTGAGCCGCTCACCTACGAGGACGTCATGGACGTTATCGACGTTGAGCGTCCCGACGGCGTCGTGGTGACGCTCGGCGGTCAGACTCCGCTTAAGCTGGCGCGCATGCTCGAGGAGAGTGGCGTCAACATCATGGGCACCAAGCCCGATGCCATCGACTTTGCCGAGGACCGCGAGCGTTTTGCCGCCCTACTCGACAAGCTGGGCATTATGTACCCGCCGGCGGGCCAGGCAACCTCGTTTGAGGAGGCCGAGGCCGTGGCCGCGCACATCGGCTACCCGCTGCTGGTGCGTCCGAGCTACGTGCTGGGCGGCCGCGGCATGATGATCGCCTACGATGCCGAGCATCTGCGCGATTACATGGCCGAGGCCGCGCGCATTAGCCCCGACTACCCGGTGTATCTGGATCGCTTCCTGGAGGGTGCGATCGAGTCCGATGTCGACGCCCTGTGCGACGGCGAGGAGGTCTACATCGGCGGTATCCTGGAGCATATCGAGGAGGCCGGTATCCACTCCGGCGACTCCGCGACGTGCATTCCGCCGTTTAGCTTTAGCGAGAGCCTGCAGGCGAAGCTCCGCGAGACTACGCGCCGCATCGCGATGGCGCTGGGAGTCCGCGGCCTGGTCAACGTGCAGTATGCCATCAAGGGCGAGACCGTCTACGTGATCGAGGCTAACCCGCGTGCCAGCCGTACCGTGCCGTTCATTTCCAAGGCCACCGGAGTGCCGCTGGCCAAGTGCGCGGCGCGTATCATGGCGGGCGATTCCATCGCGAGCCTGGGCCTGCCGAGTGACGAGCGTCAGCTGGACTGGTTCTGCATGAAGGAAGCCGTTATGCCCTGGGGTCGTTTCCCGGGAGCCGACGTTATCCTGGGGCCCGAGATGAAGTCGACGGGCGAGGTCATGGGTATCGCCAAGAGCTATCCCGAGGCATATGCCAAGACGCAGCTGGCGATTGACTACAAGCTGCCCGACCCGAGCTGCGGCAAGGTGTTCATTAGCGTGTGCGACCGCGACAAGCGCCACATCCTTTCGGTCGCCCGTATCCTGCGCTACCTTGGCTTTGATATCTGCTCTACCGAGGGTACGGCGCGCGTGCTGCGCGGCGGCAACGTGACGTGCGAAATCGTGGAAAAGATCAGCGGCCCGCATGACGGCGAGCGTCCCAATATCGGCGACCTTATCGCCGATGGCAAGATTGCGGTGATCATCAACACGCCGTACGGCCCGGGTTCGCGTGGCGACGGCTATCTGTTGCGTACCGAGGCGGTGCGCCGCGGCGTGACCTGCGTGACCGCGATGTCCGCTGCCAACACATACGTGAGTGCCATCGAGGCGGTGCGCGAGGACCAGCAGGGTCACGGCAGCGCCAACGACATGGGTATGGACGTCATCGCCCTGCAGGACCTGCCGCAGTACACGATGTAGTGTGACCTGGTCGGCCGGGGCGGCAGCCGGACACTTTCTCTCGGAAACTGGGCTTCGCGAAGTTTTCCGAGAGAAAGGTCCGCCTTCCCGCCCCGGCACACGGTGACTCGGCTGCACCGTGTGCTGCCGAAGGGGCTTTGCGCGATGACTAGGGCTGAAAAAGAAAGTGAGTGTGGGCGCCGTCGTTCGTTTGAACGACGGCGCCCACGTTTTGTATGGGGCCTCCTGGCGAATTTTGATTCGCCAGGAGGCCTTTTGCCGGGGGGTGAAACATACCCTTGGACAGTTGGTTCAGATACGTATTTTTCAGAGGGTGTGTAAAGGCCGACCTGAGTCCGATT
>NZ_QSKJ01000001.1:330949-373535 GCF_003469895.1 Collinsella sp. AM28-11LB | reverse complement strand
CCGACCTGAGTCCGATTGGGCTGAATTTGACTTTCTGAACCGGTGGAGACGCTCAAATAAGGGCGATAAAGGTCATTATGGGGCTCAAAGTGACTTCAAACCACTCTATTAGCGCCAAGAGGCACGGCCAAAAAATACGTATCTGAACTAACTGTCCACTACCCTCCGCAAACCTTTCATTCCAACCTAAATTAGCCAACGTACGTCATAGCAATTCCCGGTAGGTCCCCGGGTGCCCCGCGGCGGGCCGGGTTTATTATCGGAGCGACTTTGCGAAGCAAGGGGAGCGAAGATAAAAACCCGGCCCGCCGCGGGGCACCCGGGGACCGCAGGGACGGGAGCAGCTATACTACTCTCAGTAGTTAAGGGTCGCGGATCCGCCGCGTCATCGCTCTCAACAGGAGGTCTTTGTTTATGGCAGATCAGAAGCCGGTTGTCGGGATCATCATGGGCTCCAAGTCCGATCTGGGCGTTATGGAAGGCTGTACCGCCGAGCTCGAGGCGCTCGGTGTGCCCTATGAGCTCGTCATTGCGAGCGCGCACCGCACGCCGGCGAAGGTCCACGAGTGGGCTTCGACTGCTGCCGACCGCGGCATCAAGGTGATTATTGCTGCTGCCGGCAAGGCTGCTCACCTGGGCGGTGTCGTGGCTGCGTTTACGCCGCTGCCGGTCATCGGCGTGCCTATGAAGACGAGTGACCTGGGCGGCATGGATTCGCTGCTGTCGATGGTGCAGATGCCTTCGGGCGTGCCCGTGGCCTGTGTGGCCATCAACGGTGCCAAGAACGCCGCCATTTACGCCACGCAGATTCTGGGCGCATGCGACCCCGAGTACCGCAAGGTTATCGAGAAGATGAAGCAGGAGATGGCCGACGCCTAGGCGTTCCGCCGTTTCACCGCAGTATAAGGAGAGCCATGTCCGACTATCAGGGAAAACGATTCAAGGTTCCTCAGATTCCCGATCCGTCGAAGCCGGGTGCTGCCCGTGCGGCACAGCAGGGTCGGACATCCTCTCCTCAGCAGCCGCGCGCGCCGCGTCCCGTAACGCCGACATCCCATCGTCGTCAGGATACGCCGGCTGCGTATCGTCCTTCGTCTTATAGCACCGCTAAGAAGCCGCCCCTGTCTTCATCGCATGCCGCGCCGTCGGATTACGCCGAGCCGCCGCGCAAGAAACGCCGGTCCGTCATTCCCATTCTGCTCATCATTATCGGTATCGGTCTGATCGTTGCCGCTGCCGCCATCTTTATCAATGCGCAGATTGGCTACAAGCAGGCGAGCGAGTCGTATCAAAAGATCGAACAGCAGTATAGCGATAAGGACGCTAGCGGCGTGCCGATTATCGATTTCAATGCTCTTGCCCAGACAAATCCCGAGGTCGTCGGTTGGATTTACGTACCGGGCACCAACATTAACTATCCCGTAGTGCAGGCTACTGATAATTCCAAGTACCTCAACACGTTGTTCGATGGCACGTCCAACGCATCGGGTGCCATCTTCTTGGATTACGAGGACATTGCGCCCGGCATGGTGGATCAGCAGACTACGATCTATGGTCACCACATGAACGACGGATCGATGTTCAATGTGATCTCGGGCACGACCGATCAGGCGACGTTCGACAGCATAGAGTGCGTGTACTACATCACGCGCGACGCCACCTATAAGCTGCGTCCGCTGGCGACCAAGGTCGTTGAGGACACGTATGCCAAGGCGCGTACGCGCAATTTTGAGGGCGACGACGGGCTCAAGAACTACCTGTCCGAGATGCTCGACGGTGCCTCTGCCGTGGCGAGCGATGCGGGCGACCGCGCCGCCTCAGCAACCAAGGTCGTGACGCTCGTGACCTGTCGCTCGCTGTCGCTGAGCAACACGCGCGTCGTCATGGTGCTCACGCCGGTCGAGGAGTAGATTATCCAGGGGTAGCTAAAAGAGCCCCGTCCCAAATTAGCTACTCGCTGACGGTAAGGGAGAAATGATGCTTGAAAGTGGCAAAACGATGCCTTCGGTTGATGCTTGGCTGCGTGAGGCTAAGGCCGATGCTTCGGCGGCTGGCTGCGGTATGTACCTGACACACAACGGTGTGGTGCGTGCGACGCCCAAGGCCGAGGTGCGCGGAGTCGAGACCGATGGCGTGGCGCCTGGGCATAAGGTGGGCGGCATGGTGTTCGGCTTCGATACTCAGAAGGTGCAGGCTGCTATCGAGGCCACGCGCGCGATGCCTGGTATCGGCTATGTGCGCGTGTGGCTGGCAAGCGGCGAGCTTACCGTGGGCGACGACATCATGCTCGTGCTCATTGGCGGAGACGTTCGTCCGCACATGGTCGATGCCCTGCAGTCGCTTGTCGGCACCATCAAAAATGAGTGTGTGAGTGAGGTCGAGCGCGAGGCGTAGAGGCTTGCGTCGACAGAAGGCTCGTTTATAAAAATGCCCGCCGGTACGTGTGATACCGGCGGGCATTTTGCGTTTTGGGCGCGGTGGGCGCTACACGCGCGTCGCATCCTTGGGGCTCATGGTCATGCTCTGGAAACGATTTTCCATATACTCATTATCGAAGTACGTGCCGTAGAACTGCGCAACGGGAATATCGCTGACCGTGCCGTTGACGCGCTGGTACCAGTAATCGAGCGACTGCAGCGTCATGACGCCGTCGACCAGCATGATGATGGTAAAGATGACGGTAGCGGAGTAGCGGCTCTTCCACGGAATCATGTTGATGAGATTGAGCAGCCTCGGCAGCAGCAGCTTGATCCAGATGAGGCCACCCAGGCCCCACAGGCAGGCAAAGCCCGTGCAGGTGCGTCCGCCGGTAAGGACGGCGAGCGGGTCGGGCATGCCAAAGAGCTTCATGTGCGAGTAGTTCCACGAGACCACACCGAACGAGGTCTGCATAAACCAGCCCACGAACACCTCAAAGCTTGCGCCAAGTAGGGCACTCACCAAAAAGATAATGATGGGGTTCTTTTTGTAGAAGCGGTTGAGCACCATGGTCATGAGTACGGCGCCAAATCCGTAGATGGGGCTGAAGGGGCCAAACAGCATGCCGGCGCGGTTCTGGTAGACGCCCGGGTCGTCGACCGTCATATGCCAGATGTCCTCCAGGATCAGGCCGAGTACGCAGCAGACAAAGAATACCCAGAACAGGTTGAAGTAGTTGAGCTTGATGTAGCCTTCGCCGGTCTCATCGCGGCCGAGCATGCCCTCGGCGGCGGCGTCGCGATCGAGCATCTCCTGCAGGCGGCGCTGCAGCTCGCGCTCCTGACGAAGCGTGGGGTCGACGGTGGCCGAAAGCGCGACGAGGATGCCGAGCTGGATGGCGGGGCGCAGCAAGAACGGCCCGATACCCTGGAGCATCACGTCGACCAAAAGCTCAACGACGGTAAATGCGATAAGGATATAGGACAGGCGCGCGGCGTTGCGGCGCTGGTTCTTAATGAGGTCAAGGCCAAAGATGATCAAGATGACCGCGCTCGCCGCCGAGAGCATGATGCCGGCGACGATAAGGCCGACCGCGACGAGCGTGTTGTCGCCGAGCTTGGCGGCGGTGTTGCCGGTGATGAGCGCGGTGATGACCTGCCACATAAAGGCGGCGACCGACGGGAGCGTGCCCACGCCGGATAGAATGCACAGGGCGGCGTACACCTTAATGATCAGGGGGATCTTCTTGACCTCTGTGGCGCTGGGGACGCTGGGGTCGAGTTCATTTCGATCCATACATAACCTTTCTCGCTTTGTTGCAGGTTATAAGGATACGCCGCCGACCTGCCAAAAGACAGGACAAACGACCCAATTGCAACTTTGTAATCCCCAACGGTGGACACGGCGGCAATCTGGGGGGTGCGGGCGCTTGCACTGGACAGACCGATAAAATGTTTGACCACAAAACTGATTATTAGCTCGGTGGGCTTTTAAAAAGCGCTGTTCATGCGCGGGAGTGCTTGTCCTGCCGTGCGTATAATAAGGTGGGTAACGCCAAAATACGAGGCTCTGAGGGGATGCCATGTCTCAAGAAACCATCCGCGCGGCCGAGCGTGCCGCGGGACAGGTGAACACCATGTCGACGTATGATCCGGACTCCGACCAGCTGCATGAGGAATGTGGCATTTTCGGCGTATGGGCGCCCGATCGCGACGTGGCTCGACTGACGTACTTTGGCCTGCGTGCGCTGCAGCACCGTGGCCAGGAATCGGCGGGAATCGCCGTGGGTGACGGCGGCACGGTTATGGTCCGCAAGGATCTGGGCCTGCTCGACCGCGTGTTCTCCAACGCCGACCTGTCGACGCTCTCCGGCCAGCTGGCCGTGGGCCACGTGCGCTATGGCACCGCCGGTGCCAAGAGCTGGGAAGCCTCTCAGCCGCATCTTTCTACCATCAACAGCGTCATTATCGCGCTTGCTCACAACGGCACGCTGGTCAACACCGACGAGCTGCGCCGCCAGCTGATCGAGCTGGGCGTGCCGTTCCTCTCCAATTCGGATTCCGAGGTCGCGACCAAGCTCATCGGCTACTTTACTCAGCGTACAGGCCATCTGCGCGAGGGTATTCGTAAGACCATGGAGCTCGTGCGCGGCGGCTACGCCATGACGCTCATCAATGAGCAGGCGCTCTATGCCTTCCGCGACCCGCACGGCATTCGCCCGCTGGTGCTGGGCAAGCTCGTGGACGAGGGCCTGGACCAAGCCGATGCCGCATCCGTTTCGCAGCTGCCGTCGCAAGACGACGCCGCGACGGTCGACGCCACCACCCATGTCACGCGCGCTGGCGGCTGGGTCGTTGCCTCGGAGACCTGTGCGCTCGACATCGTGGGTGCCGAGTACGTCCGTGACGTCCGTCCCGGTGAGATTTTGCGCATCAGCGCCGAGGGCCTGGTATCCGAGCAGGGCGTACCTGCAGCCGAAGAGCCTGCCAACTGCATCTTTGAGCAGGTCTACTTCGCCCGCCCCGACTCCATCATGAACGGCAAGAGCGTCTACGCCTGCCGCTACGACATGGGTCGCCAGCTGGCACACGAGGAGCCCGTCGAGGCTGATCTGGTCATCGGCGTGCCCGACTCCGGCCTGCCGCCCGCGGAGGGGTATTCGCACGAGAGCGGCATTCCCTTTGGCGAGGGCCTCATCAAGAATCGCTATGTGGGCCGTACGTTTATCGAGCCCACGCAGGAGCTGCGCGCCATGGGCGTGCGCATGAAGCTCAACCCGCTGCGCGACAACATCGAGGGCAAGCGCCTGGTCGTCATCGACGACTCCATCGTGCGCGGCACCACCATGGTGCAGCTCGTCAAGATGCTGCGTAACGCCGGCGCCAAGGAGATTCACATTCGCATCAACTCGCCCGAGGTCATTTGGCCGTGCTTCTACGGCATCGATACCGACGTGCAGTCGCAGCTCATCAGTGCCAACAAGACGGTCGATGAGATCTGCGAGTACATTGGCGCCGATTCGCTGGCCTTCCTTTCGGTCGAGGGCTTGCTGAAGGTCATGCCCAAGGGCGGCTATTGCGATGCATGCTTTACCGGTCGCTATCCCGTGGCGATTCCCGAGAGCTTTGGCCGCGACAAATTTATGGAGGGCTTTAAGCCCCGCAACCTGGACAAGCCGCTGCACTTTGACGACGACGCCGTGGTCGAGAAATACGACGACCGCAGCTGGGAAGAGGAACACGGCGAGGCCTAAAGCCTGCCAAAAGGGACAGGTTTATTTTGGTAGGTTTTACCTGCTGTTTTGTTGATATGACGGCGCGTGCTGTTATGGCGCGCGCCGAAATGAACGCAACTATGAGCACCGTTTGGCGCCTGCGCGGCGCCACGGTAATGGGAGAGGAAGGCTCAGATGAGCGACAGCAAGCATGTGACGTATGAGGATGCCGGCGTCGATACCGCCGAGGGCGGCCGCGCCGTCGACGCGATTAAGCAGATGGTCAAGGACACCAATCGCCCCGAGGTTATCGGCGGCATCGGCGGCTTCGGTGGCCTGTTCTCGGCTGCCGCGCTTAAAGATATGGAAGACCCGATCCTGATTAGCGGCACCGACGGCGTGGGCACCAAGCTCGTGCTCGCCCAGATCATGGACCGTCACGAGACGGTGGGTCAGGATCTGGTCGCTATGTGCGTCAACGACATTCTGGCTTCGGGCGCCGAGCCGTTGTTCTTCCTGGACTACGTTGCCATCGGTCACATCGAGGCCGAGCACATGGCAAAGATCATCAAGGGTGTGGCCGATGGCTGTAAGCTCGCGGGCTGCGCGCTTGTGGGCGGCGAGATGGCCGAGCACCCGGGCGTTATGGCCCCCGCCGATTACGACCTCGCCGGCTTTACCGTGGGCGTCGTCGACCGTCCCAAGATGCTCGACCCCGCAAACGTCCGCCCGGGCGATGTGATCCTGGGCCTGCCTTCCACCGGCGTGCACTCCAACGGCTACTCGCTCGTGCGCAAGGTCATCGGCGTCGACGGCATTAAGCCGGGCACGCCCGAGGCCGCCGCTAAGGCCGAGGAGCTGAGCCGTCCGCTCGAGGAGCTCGGCGGCGCATCGCTCGCTGACGCCCTGCTTGCTCCCACGCGCATCTACGTCAAGCCGATTCTTGAGCTGCTGCGCGGCGGCGCTCCGGTGCACGCGATTGCCCACATCACCGGCGGCGGTATTACCGAGAACCTCAACCGCGCGCTCGCCGACGACGTCGACGCCGTGGTCACCCGCAACGGCGCTGAGATGGGTTGGGACGTTCCGCCCGTCATCACCTACGTGTCGCGCCAGGCTGAGCTCGCGCCCAACGAGGCGTGCAAGACCTTCAACATGGGCGTTGGCCTGTGCCTGATCGTCGCCCCCGAGGACGAGGCCGCGGTTACCGAGGCCCTGGTCGCGCTGGGCGAGAAGCCGTTCCGCGTAGGCGAGTGCGTCGAGGGTTCCGGTAAGGTCGTGTACTCCGATGAGCGCTAACGAGCAGATGGCTGCCGTCGAGGGCCTGGACTTTGTGCCCTATGCCCGTCCGACCGGCACCGATACGGACGAGCCGCTCAAGATCGGTGTGCTCATCAGCGGTTCGGGTACCAACCTGCAGGCGCTGATCGATCTGATCGCCGCCGGCAAGCTCAACGCTTCGATTGAGCTTGTGGTGTCGAGCCGTCCTTCGGCTAAGGGTTTGCAGCGCGCTGAGCGCGCGGGCATCCAGACGCTCACGCTGTCCAAGGATGTCTATGCCGACCCTATTGCCGCCGACGAGATCATCGCGCACGAGCTGCTCGAACGCGGTTGCGAGTATGTGGTCATGGCCGGCTACATGCGTATGGTGCACACGCCTCTGCTGGCGGCGTTCCCCAATCGCGTGGTCAATTTGCATCCGGCGCTGCTGCCGAGCTTTACCGGTGCGCATGCGATTGATGATGCCTTTGCGCGCGGCGTCAAGGTAACTGGCGTGACCGTGCATTTTGCCAACGAGATTTACGACAATGGCCCCATCATCGCCCAGCGTGCGCTGGCCGTCGAGGAAGGTTGGGACGTCGACACGCTCGAGGAGCACATCCATGCCATTGAGCACGTCCTGTATCCCGAGGTCGTGCAGATGCTCGCCGACGGCCGCGTCCACGTGCTGGAGAGCGGCAAGGTCGCAATTGACGCGGCGCGCTAGTCGTTGGTTTGTGTTGGCGGTTAAGTGTCGGAGGTACGCTTAACCGCCATTTTTTATGCATTGCGATCTACGTTGCTTGAGGCAAACGATTGCCACAGCTTGATGTTCATAGTCCAATTGCTTCGCCAAGAGGCGCGATCCGGCAAGAGATTAATTTAGCCTAATAGAGCCATTTGCTCTTCTTTGTGCTCGGGATACGCCGGACCATAATCAAATGATAATGCGCTAAATAATCTTATGAGGATAATCAAATTATCTTTTGTACGGGTGCTGTCTGTTGGGAGCAAAGATGGGTGCACAATTATTTTCGAGACGAACAGCAATTAAAATGGCCGTTGCCGCGGCTTCTGTCCCGCTGATTGGTCTAGTTGGATGTGGTGAGAAGTCGATTGTTGGAACTTGGGCAAACGACGACGGAGACGAAATTCTCCAATTTGATGAGAATGGTGATTGTTCGGTTCCTTTTACCTATAACGGTGCGTGGCTGGAAAGCTGCGATCGCTATACGATTCAAGAAGACGAGACATTGGTTCTAAGTAGCAGTCAAGGAAATATCAGCTCTCAACATTGGAAGAAAGCCAGCAGCAAAGAGGAAGCTGAAGAGGCGGATGATAGGCTCTATTTTCTCAATGGGGATGAGCTTATTATCAACAACGAAACGTACACGAGAGAATGAGAACTAAGACACGCCGACCGTGTGAAGACGGGGAATGCCATAGATGAATACCGTGCCGGGCTCGTGACAAACATCATTGTCACGAGCCCGGCACACATTAAAGTATAAATTGTTCACCAGTCCGCATCCTCTTTTTGCTCAGATTGAGCCGTTTGCTGCTAGTGCGGTTGTTGCTCAGATGCCGATTGAATCCGATGCTGACTTCGCGCACAGGACAGGGTTACCGGAGTCATTCCTAAAAACGATGCTATATTCCTATGGGGAATAGCATCGATCAGTCCAGGATATTCCCTCAGAAACCATTCATATCGATTCTTTGCGCTGAGGTGCCCGATGACGTTTTCGACTTTCCAGTGATTGTGTCATGCGCTCTCAAGCAACGAATTATAAATGGACAAAAGTTGAGGGGTACTTTCTGCTGCTCTGTAGAAATCCGAAATTTTAAGCTTAATGAGATTGCAATCCGTTAAAGCTTCGAAACATTCAGAAGAGAGCGTTGTTGCGTCTGCGCTTGTCATAACCGGAGTGCCGGGAACGAAGACGAGACGATCGGTTACTTCATCTCCGTCGGCTGAGAGGCCATGCGCTCCGGCTATGCCCTTTTCTAATAAATAAAAAAAGTTTGCTTCTGGCCGAAATCAGTTATTTCCGATCCTTTTTCGCGGGCAGCTTGTGGAGCTTCAAAGCGGTTCTCCTGTCGACAATTATGGCGCTTCGACTGCGGTCTGTCGCAGGGGCGTTATCAAATGCTAATGCGTGTTTGTTGCCAGTGTGGATAATCAAGTCTGCCTAAATAATTCCGTGTTTGATTTCGAACCCAAACGAGGGCTATGGCATTAAAGCCACCATGTTTTCTAGAAATTTGAACGGTGGGGCCATATCGATTGCGAGATTTTGAAGGGTTAATTGTCTCGTTGGAGGGTGGGGCTAATGAAACCAAAAAAGGAAACCGTTGCTTTGCTGTCACTTGGCTTGGGTCTTTTTGCGCTGGTCTACGGGCTAATAACAAAAGCGATGTTATCTCATCGTTATACGTTTAAAGCTCCTCTTACCAGCATGGAGCTTTCGGTTTTAGCAATTATTGGAATCGGATTCGTTCTATTGATTGTCGGTGCGCTTCTATTTATAAGCGTGCGCTATGCATCCAAGAATGTGGTTGATATTGATTCGACGCGGAATAAAGGCAAGGTATGTCCTTATTGCCAAACCCGGATTATAGGAGATGCAAAACATTGTCCGAACTGTGGTCAAGAGTTGGGTCAATAGAAAGGGGCTTGAGATGCCGAGGACAACGGTAACGATTTGTGCGCACGGTCAAATTGATACGCCAAGGGTCTTAGAGATTTGGAAGAGCATTATTGAGGGCGCCGGTTTTCAACAGAAACTAATTAAGGGTGAACCTTGTTGGTCGAAGGGCGACGGCGTGCTAATGCTGCAGCGTAATTTTACGATCGCTTTTGGCGAAAGGGAAATTGTGCTTGAGGGATGGATGGGCGATGCTCTCTTGGGCGAATCCGATTTAACGGGCGTTAATGGCTGGATGCAAAAGAAAAAGATGAAAGGGCTCCTGTCCCAAGCGGAGGGAGCAATCAGGAGCATAGTCTAGGCTGCATTAGATAGCGATATAGCGATTATTGATGACTGAAATGCATAGCTGGGCCATAAAAATATAAGAATACTGGTAGCCGGGTGCCCGATTTAATTTGGACACCCGGTGATTTCGTTTATCTTGCCAACAAGCTTTAAGTCAACGATGTTCGGCCGCCATTGGCTTCTGGAAAGACTTAGGTTAAGTGGCAAGTGATCGATGTTAAAGGTCAAGCGAAGGATATGGATATGTCACCGTCTTCGGTTGGCCGTGATTCATCTTGGCTTGATACGGGCATGCAATTTTTGTTGCGAGTGTCGTTGGGGTATGGCTTTTGTTCCATGTCGGCCAGGGGCCGAAATCTAAACAAAGTAGCCAATAGCGGCGACAAGACGATAGGACGCTAGATAAGAGCGATATTAGTGGATAGGGGTAAAATGAGAAAAGCAATCGATTTAATAGCAATTTTTTTATTTGGTGCAATGGTTGTATACATTGCATCGGTCGTTTCATCCAATGGAGCGGCGACGCAGTATGCTGTGTCGGGTTTTTGGGGCGGATGGGTGGAATCTCCAAAAATCTCAACTATCGCATTTTGGATAGTGCTCGTGTATCTTGGGCTAGTGGTATTGACTTGTTCGCTGTGCTGGAAGAGTCCCCTATTGGTGTTGGCGGTTTTAGGCGCAGTTTCGATTATGGTTCTCGTCAATCCCTCTTATTCAATTTATATCTGCTACGTAATGTTCGGTCCGGGACATTTCATTGGAGACCTGCTTATGCCCATTGCGTCATTTTGCGGATCGGTTATTTTTGGCAGTCAATTTGCCTTTGAAAACGGATATGGCTGGTTTGTAAGGCTGATTTGTGTCTTGTTCTGGTCAATGGGATTCTTGGCGATCGTTGCAGCTCCGGGCGAGTTCTTTAGCGAGCTGTTCTCCGATTCAGGAACGGCGCAGTCAACATCGAGCAGAAGCACAAGATCTGATTGCAGTGACGAGATTGATAATTTATTGCGTGATGCCAAGATAGACCGGATCCAAGAAACGTTGGATGACATTAAATACTGGGAAATTCGTAACGGAGGCCGTAAGTAGCTGTGTCGAGATTGCGCGGTTGAAACGAGAGGCATTAATGCGTGGTGCAAGACAGATGATGTCACTGTGCCGCAGCGACATCATCTGTCTGCTGGGGTGCTGCATGTAGGGGGCCAGACCACCATCGCCTTTTGCGACAATGGCTGGTTAATAATTGATTGTGATAGTTAACAGGCGGGCTATGAGGAGGATATATGCCACTGCTGCCAGTTGATCATGAGCCATTCCATCTTGATGCAGGTGAACGATCTACGCCGCGCATTGAGTTGATCTATGATCTTGAGGAAGAAGCGCGAAGACTTGAAGATGACTATCAGGTTCTAGTGGATGCGTTATGCGACGATATCGTTAAAAGCGAGGGCGAAGATGAAATACGGTCGAGTATTGAGCACCGAATCGGCATGCTGATAAACATCAAAGAGAGCCAGCGCCTCTGCTATGCCCAAATTGAAGATTTGGTGCCTAGACGTCATCCTTGTCCGGTCCCTCCAATGAAAAAACGTCCCAATTGCTGCGGTGAGGTCGAATGCCAATGCTGCGGTACAAAAAACGAGATAGATGCTCAATTCTGTAAAATATGCGCTAGCCCTATTGATATGGGCGAAATATGGCGTTATTGCAAGAAGTGTAGGATTGCATACAGTAGGGAGATCAACTTCTGTCCTGAATGCGGTTCAACAATAACCGTCGAGATTAAACGTAAAAGGAAATAGCGTTTCGTTGCTATATGCCTGCCCTTACGCGCGAAAGTGTGATTGGCGACATACCCAAAAATGATGAGATGCGCGAATGGGGAACCCTGTCGATAACCCCCGGATACTCCTCGAGAAACCATTTATAGCGGTCACGAGCTGGCAGCAGCCTAAGCGCGGATTCGGTTTTATAGTGATCGTGCCAAGCCCTTGATAGATATCGGTTAATGAGAGCTGCAAGTCCTGGATTATATTGGGCTTTATTTTGAACATCGCTTATCTTAAGAAGAACGAGCGTGCAGTCTGTTAAAGCTTCAATATAAGTCGGAGATGGAATGTCAAACTCGGGGCTAGGCATTACGGGCATGCCCGGTTCCGCCATTATGCAGTCAGTGATTTCCGAACCATCGCTTTGTAGGGAATACGAACAGGCTACCCCTTGTTTTAAAAGGTAAAACCATTTTTGTTGGGTACCCATTTCAAGGATAATTTCCCTTTTTTGAAATTGCTGGATTGAAGCCATTGCCACTAGCTCGGCTAATAGGTTTTGGTTGTCGCACGGGGCGTACTGACAGAAAAAATTCGGATCTAGGGACACGGAATCGCTCCAACGGGCACATATCGTTAACAAATGCTAACCAAGAATAAGATACGCCATCGGGGGGGGGCATTATCAAATGCTAATGAGGTTCTGGCTTTTTCGGAAATTTCAGAAATGCATAAAAATGGAGTGCCGCTGCGCCACTATTTGCCAGCTGTGTTTTTCGTTGCTGTGCCGCTGCCGCTCGATTTGTTCGAAGGACATGATGCTGGATAAGGACAACGCCCATTTACTTGGCGATAATTGCTGGTTTAATTTCATGCCCTGCTGCTTGAATTCCTTTTGACATCGGGCCATATCTTCTTGCCTGCCAATTACGGCAGTCGACTCTTTCGCAGAGAACAAAGCTTCCAGCATTGAGGTTATCTGGGAAAACGGCCAGAAAACTTGGCCTTCAGCTTCAAATTGTGCACAATTCTATTTATCATCTATTTAACATCTTGTTATCAAAATAAGCGCAAGGAGGCAGGCTCAATGAGTGAAGCAGATGGCATGGAGCTGATTTATTCGCTTATCGGCTACCCTGATGAAACCGAGTGGCTTGAGTTTAAAGAGGGTAATAGCGACCCCGTTAGAACGGGTCGTGACATCTCGGCGCTTGCCAACGCTGCCGCTTACTGCGGCCGTGCATATGCCTATAAGATCTGGGGCGTGAGCGACGATACTCATGAGCTTGTGGGCACCCAGTTCAACCCATATCACGCAAAGGGCAAGGGAAACCAAGAGCTTTTGATGTGGCTCAAGCTCGCGCTCTCAAACAATGCGAATTACGAGTTTGCGGTTATTGATCATGAGGCAAAGCGCTTTGTGGTGCTGAAAGTGCACGCCGCGAACGCTCAGCCGGTCTATTTTGATAAGACCGCCTACATCCGAGAGGGGTCTTCGACGGCAGAACTGCTTCCTGGTAGTGCGCGAGAGGCGGAGCTGTGGCGTCGCTTGCAGGCGGGGAACGCGGAGCTCGCTGTAGTTGAGAGCGATTTGACATCTCAAGAGGTCGCCGAGATACTAGATGTTGATGCGTATTTTGAGTTGTGCAGATTGAGAAGACCTGTCGATCTGGACAGAGTGATGCTTGCTCTTTGTGAACAAGAGCTGATTCGTCGTCAAGATAACGGCCGATATAGTGTGACGCGCTTGGGAATGCTTCTAGTGGGAAAAAGGCTTTCTCGCTATCCGGAGCTCAGGAAACGCACGCTGCGAATCGTGCGATATGCAGGAAAAGGCAACTTTGACATTATCGGTGATACTGAAATCGACAAGGGTTACGCTTTGGCGCTTCCACAAGCAGAGCAACTGGTCATGTCGATGATTCCGGCTGTTGAGGCACTGGATGGTGCATTTCGACGCATTCAGACGGCTTATCCTCAAAGGGCGATTCGCGAGTTGCTATCAAACGCCGTGATCCATCAAGACATTGCCGACAATACGGCGGGGCCTCTTGTTGCGATTTACGACAATCGCATTGAGGTTTCTAATCCCGGAACAACGCTTATTCCGGCAGAGCGCGTGCTCAACGCTCAGCCGAAAACGCGCAATTCGATGATGGCGTCCCTCATGCGCCAAATGGATCTTTGCGAAGAAGGCGGTACGGGCTGGGATTTAATCGTAGATTCGCTCGAAAAAGCCGGCATGCCTTCACCGGTTATCAAGAGTGAGGGAGGGCTGGGAACGCTCGTGACGCTCTATTGCGACTGTCCGTATACTCGAATGAAAAAGAGCGAGCGAAAAAATGCCGTGTACTGGCATGCCTGTCTTTTGTATGCCCAAGGTGAGTCAATGAGCAATCAGTCACTGCGAGAGCGTTTTGGTCTTTTGGACGAAAAGAAAAACACGGTGGCGATGTCTCGTCTAATCAAAGAATGCCTGGAAGGGGCGTTGATAAAGGAAGAGGATGAGGACGCGGGTTCCAAATACAAAAGGTATATTCCGTATTGGGCCTAAAGACAGGAAATGAAAAGAAGGAGGCGGCTTATGTCTGGTAATAACGAAGCATTATTTACACCTGAACTGGTGTTTTTTGATTGGGAGTGCGCGACGCCGGATGAGGTGTTTGCGCGGCTCGAGGACGAGCTTGCGCCTCGCGGCTACACTGCGCCCGGTTGGCTCGATGCCGTCCGCATGCGCGAGGATGCCTATCCCACGGGTCTTGCCATGCCGGCGGCAAATATCGCCATTCCGCATACCGATCCGGGGTTTGTAGCCAAGCCCTATATCGCGGTGGTAAAGCCCGCCGCACCCGTGACATTTAACGCTATGGCTGGCATGGGCGCTCCGGTGCCGGCGCAGATCGTCATCAATCTGGGCATCGCCGAGCCGGGCGGCCAGGTCGAGGCCCTGCAGGCGCTCATGAACATCTTTATGGACGCGGATGTCGCGGCCGATGTGCTCGGCCAGACCACACCTCAAGGCATGGTCGACGCCATCCGCCGCCACTTTTAAAGCCGGCACTTGGGGACAGTCCCTAACTGCCGGCAGAAAAGGAACGTCCCCAAGTGCCAGGGTTGCCCCCTTTGTCGCGGAGGCCGCGTTGTGACACAATGGCGTTTGTTCGATTCGTGATGCGAAAGGCCAAACATGGCAAATAAGAAAAAGAACTCCGAGGCCGCGCCGACGCCCGAGCAGCAGGCTCGCGCTGCCTCCAACTCTCGTAAGAAGCAGCGCAAGACGTACGTGTCTAAGACCGTCAAGATCGTTCTGGTGGTCATCGGCGTGCTGGCGATGCTGCTTTCCGTCTCGGCCATGGCGTGCTCCGGCCTTATGTCGCAAGCAGAGGATACCTCGGGCTACAAGCTTACCGGCGGTGTGGCTGCCACTATCAACGGCACCAACCTCACCGAGGACACCGTGACCAAGCAGATCATGAGCATGCGCACGTCCTACGGCTACACCAAGGACAAGGACTGGGCGCAGTATCTGGTCGACAACGACCTCACGCCCAAGAAGTACCGCAAGCAACTCATCGACTCCTACACGCAGCAGATTCTGCTTCAACAGGCACAGAAGGAGAACGGCGTGACGGTGTCGGACGAGGAGGTCGAGAAGGCTTGGAAGGACGCGTGCAAGAGCGCGGGCGGTGCCAAGGCCTTTAAGAAGACCCTCAAGACCTACGGCTACACCGAGGACACCTATAAGAGCTCGCTCAAGGAGAGCCTGGCGCAGCAAAAGCTCAAAGATGCCGTGGCGCCCACCAGCAAGCCCAAGGACAGCGAGATCGTCGATTACATCAACGAGAATCTGTCGAACTACAACGATGCCCGCCGCTCGTCGAACATCCTGATCAAGGTCGATTCCGACGCATCCGACGAGGACAAGGCTGCCGCCAAGGCTAAGGCGCAGGAGTGCCTGGACAAGATCAACTCCGGCGAGCTGAGCTTTGAAGACGCCGTGAAGCAGTATTCCGACGACACCGGCTCCAAGGAGAAGAAGGGTGACGTGGGCTGGGACAAGCTCACCACCTTCGTCGACAGCTACCAGGCGGCACTCGAGGGGCTCAACAAGGGCGATGTGAGCGACGTGGTCGAGTCGACGTACGGCTATCACATCATCAAGTGCACCGACTACTTCCATGTCGATAATCAGGTCGATGACATCAACCAGGTGCCCAAGGCCATCAAAAAGTACGTCTCCAACGTGGTGAAGACGCAGGCAGAGAGCACTGCGTATAGCGAGTGGCTGGAGCAGTACAAGAAGGATGCCGACATTACCGTTAACCCCATGCCCAAGGACGTGCCGTACAACGTCAGCCTGAAGGGCGTCACCAAGAGTTCGACCGACGATTCGTCGACGACTGAGTAATCATGGGGCGGCGCTCGTGTGAGTGCCGCCCGCACTATTGAGGAGGATTTGCAGATGACCAACGAAGAGCTGCAGAAGGAAATGATTGCGGCCATGAAGGCCAAGGACAGGGTTCGCCTGTCTATCATTCGCCAGGTTAAGGCTGAGGTGAAGAACATCGAGGTCAATGAGCGCCGCGACGTGACCGAGGAAGACGTCAACAGCATGATCAAACGTCTGATCAAGCAGACAAGCGAGACGCTGGAGATGTCTATCAAGGCCGGCACCGACCAAGAGCGTACCGACAACCTGACCGAGCAGGTCAAGATTCTGGAGAGCCTGCTGCCCGCGCAGGTTTCGGGCGAGGAACTCGAGGCCCTGATCGAGCAGGTCATCGCCGAGCTGGGCGCCACGTCCAAGAAGCAGATGGGCCAGGTCATGGGTGCACTCGGCAAGGCCACCGGCGGCAACTTCGACAAGCCGGCTGCGGCAAAGATCGTCGGAGCGAAATTGGCGTAATTTGTTACGCGGTTTTACCAAACCGCGTAACGGCTCGACGCTGCAAACCCGCACACACGGCAATCTGACGTTCAATTTCAAGGGCGCGACCATAAGGTCTGCGCCCTTTCATTTCACGTCACCTTGCTCGCGTGTACGGGTTTTCGCTGACTTATGCTCAACAAGGGCGGTTGTATTATTTTCGGGTCTTGAGGGGCGTGGCCGTCATGGTCGCGCCCCTTTTTGGTGGGGCACCCATTGGGGACAGACTTAAATGAGTGCCCAATGAGCAGGTACTCATTTAAGTCTGTCCCCAATGGGTGCCAACGAGTGGGTGGAAGATTGCGGGTTCTTTACGGGGGTGCAGTGTGGGCTGCGGAAACGCGATTCTTTCCGTACAATGATGCAATTCGTGTAAACGCAGGGAAGGGGCATTCATGGCAGACATGATCGAGATCAAGCATCTCAACAAGTACTTTGGCGACCTGCATGTGCTCAAAGATATCAACCTCACCGTCAAGCGCGGCGAGAAGCTCGTAATGATCGGGCCTTCCGGTTCGGGCAAGTCGACGCTCATCCGTTGCGTCGACTATCTGGAGGAGCCCACATCGGGCGAGGTCATCATCGACGGTACGCCGCTCACCAAGAAGAATCACCTGGAGATGGCTCGCAAGTACAGCTCCATGGTGTTTCAGCAGTTCAACCTGTATCCCAACATGACGGTGCTCGGCAACCTGACGCTCGCGCCCATCAAGCTGCAAAAGAAGAGCAAGGAGGAGGCGACCGAGATCGCCATCGCCGCGCTCAAGCGCGTCGGCATGGCGCATAAGGCCGGCGAGTATCCGCAAAACCTCTCGGGCGGTCAGCAGCAGCGCATCGCCATCGCCCGTGCCCTGTGCACCAAGCAGCCCATCATCCTGTTTGACGAGCCGACCTCGGCGCTCGACCCCGAGATGGTGCAGGAGGTGCTCGACGTTATGATTGAGCTCGCGCAGGAGGACATCACCATGATCTGCGTGACGCATGAGATGGGCTTTGCGCGCCAGGTGGCCGACCGCGTCATCTTTATGGAGGACGGCCGCATCCTGGAGGAGGGCACGCCCGAGCACTTCTTCGATAACCCCGAGAACCCGCGCTGCCGCGAGTTCCTGTCCAAGATTCTGCATTAGGCGCGGTGATGGACATGACGGATATGACGAGGGCGGCCGTGTCGCGCCGTCACTTTTTGCAGCTGGCGGGCGCTGGCATGCTCGCGCTGACGGGGACCGCGCTCACCGGTTGCGGCAACTCCACCAGCGGCGAGGCCTCCGACAAGGGCTCCAAGCTTGCGGCCATCAAGTCGCGCGGTCATCTGAATGCCGGCGTTAAGAAGGACGTTCCCGGCTACGGCTATTACGACACCGCCAAGGGTCGCTTTGAGGGCATGGAAGTCGATTTGTGCTACCAGATTGCCGCCGCCGTCTTTGATGTGAGCTACAAGGAGGCCCGCGCCCAGGAGCTGGTCGAGTTTACCGACGTAACGCCCAAGACGCGCGGCCCGCTGATCGATAATGGCCAACTCGACGTGGTCGCGGCGACCTACACCATCACCGACGAGCGCAAGAAGAGCTGGGATTTCTCGACGCCGTACCGTACCGACTACGTGGGACTCATGGTCAAGAAGCGTTCGGGCTTTACCTCGATTGAGGATCTGGATGGCAAGGTCATTGGCGTGAGCCAGGGCGCCACCACGCAGGGCCTGATCGAGCAGATGATCAAGGACAACGGCTTTAGCTGCAAGCCCGAGTTTAGGGCCTTTAGCGGCTACCCCATCATTAAGAGTTCGCTCGACGCCGGCAATATCGACGTCTTTGCCATGGACCGCTCCACGCTGGCCGGCTATATGAATGAGACCGTCGAGCTGCTGCAGCCCGAGGTCAAGTTTGGCGAGCAGGGCTACGGCGTGGCGACCAAGAAGGACTGCGACCTTTCGGCCGTGGTCGATCAGGTGGTCTGCGATCGCCTGGCCGACGGCTGGCTCGATCAAGAGGTCAAGACCTGGGGTCTTGTGTAGGCGCATCGTCCAAGGAAGGAATCAAATGCTCGAAGGATTGTTTGACGCCGACCGCTGGTCGACGACATTTCAAAACATGGGGCCCTTCTGGGAGGGCTTTGGCGTGACGCTGCAGGTGGTTGTTGCCGGTCTGCTGTTGTCGCTGGCGCTGGGCACGCTGCTGGGCGTGTTCTCGACCACCCGTTCGCGCGTGCTGCGTGCCATCAGCCGCGTGTACGTGGAGTTTTACCAGAACACTCCGCTGCCCGTGCAGGTACTCTTTATGTACATGGCCGGCCCGCAGTTTTTGCAGGCCATAACCGGCGCCGACCAGCCGGTGCGCATCGCGCCGTTTGTGCTGGGCTTCTTGGGTGTGGGCCTGTACCACGCGGCCTACATCTCGGAGGTCATCCGTACCGGCATCGAGGCCGTTCCGCGCGGTCAGATGGAGGCGGCCCAGAGCCAGGGCTTCACCCGCGCGCAGGCTTACTGGTACATCGTGCTGCCCCAGACGTTCAAGATTATCCTGCCGCCGCTGTGTAATCAGGCGCTCAACCTGGTCAAGAACACGTCGGTGCTGGCGCTCGTAGCCGGCGGCGACCTTATGTACCGTTCCGACAACTTTGTGAGTCTGTACGGTTACCTGCAGGGATACATCGTCTGCTGCCTTATGTACTTCATCATCTGCTTTCCGCTCGCCATGCTGGTGCAGTGGCTCGAGCGCCGCTCCAAGGAGCGTCCGCGCGGCGTGAGCCTGGCCGAGCTGGGGCTCGACAACGTAGAGGAGGCCTAGCGCATGGAAATCTTCAACGCGACCAACCTGCTCTACATTTGGGGCGGCTTTGTTAAGACCATCGAGATCTCGGCGCTGTCGATCTTTTTCTCGCTCATCTTTGGCACGGTGCTAGCGCTCGTTAAAAGCTATGCGCCTCGCCCGTTCCGTATTTTGGTGAGCGCCTATATCGAGCTGTTCCGTTGCACGCCGAACCTGCTGTGGATTCTGTTTATCTACTTTACGGTGCAGGGTTTGGACATTGTGATCTCGACCATAGCCTTTACGCTGTTTACCAGCGCTGTTATGGCCGAGATTGTGCGCGGCGGCCTCAACTCGATTCCGCGCGGCCAGTTTGAGGCAGCGCAGAGCCAGGGTTTTGGCTTTTTTGCCACCATGCGCTACATCATTCTGCCGCAGACGTTTAAGACGATCATTCCGGCGCTGTTCAGCCAGTGCACGACCGTCATCAAGGACAGCTCGTATCTTTCGGGCATTAACGTGGCCGAGCTCATGTACACGGCAAACGTCGTGATGGCCCATGCGATCGACCTGTCGCAGGTGCTTATGCTCTACGGCCTGGTGTTTGCGATGTACTTTGTGCTCAACTTTGGTATCTCGTTGCTGGTGAGAGCATATCAGAGGCGAATGGTGGCCGCATAGTCCTGCTTCCCCTAGCACGGCACCTTGCCCCTCAATCGTCGCTTGCGTACATTTAGTACGCGGCGCTCCTCTTTCGGGGCAATCTGCCGCACTTGGGAAACCAGGACCGGCGTAAGTGACAAAATGGGAAACAGAGACTGCCTTTTTCTCATTTGTTAGAAAGGAATCGCGATGAGCGATCTGGAGAATAAGAAGAATCCTGTGGTCATTACCATCGCGCGCGATTTTGGTGCCGAGGGTCACGAGATTGGCCGCATACTTGCCGATGAGTTGGGGATTCCGCTGTACGATAACGAGCTGCTGGTGCGCGCGTCACTGCGTGCGGGCGAGTCGCTCGACAAGATGGCCGCCTATGATGAGCGTCTGGCTGTGGAGAACATGGCGTTTCTGCCCGACCGTTACGATGCCCGTTCGTACTCGGACAAGTTGTTCCAAAAGATGAGCCAGGTGATTTTGGATCTGGGTGAGACCGAGAGCTGCATTATCGAAGGCCGTCTGTCCGATTACCTGCTGCGTAACAATCCCAACCACATTGCCGTGCTGGTGACCGCTCCCTTTGAGGATCGCGTCGAGATTGTGCGCAAGAAGCGTGGCCTTAATAAAAAGAAGGGCGCCAAGCTGGTCAAGCAGCAGCAGAAGGCGCGTGAGGCTTTTTACAAGCGCTATAGCGCCGGCAAGTGGAAGATGACGAGTGGCAAGGATATCGTCGTCAACCGCGCCAAGCTGGGTCGCGAGGGCTGCAAGGACGTCATCGCCGCGGCCTACCGCTACAAGGTGGCCCAACTCGAAGGCTAGCCGACCAAAACCACCACAAAGGGGACAGGCACCTTTGTGGTGGTTTTTGTTTTAGGCCGAGGGAAAGGCCTTGGTGAGACCGGCGCGCGTCTGCGTGTCGGTCTTTTGATAAATGGAGCTCAGGTGGCGCTGTACCATGCGCATCGAGATACCAAGCTCCTCGGCGACCTGTTTGAGCGGGCGCTCATCTTGGGTCACAGCCACCAGCACGTCAACTTCGCGTGGGGTGAGAGCGTGATCGGTGATGAAGACCTGACGCTGCTCCTCGATACTCGGTGCTGCCAGTGCCTCCTCGGCAAGCTGTTGATGTTCGCGCTCCTGCTCGGTTTGGGGCAGGCGGAATAGGCCCGCGGCAACGAATGCCACGCAGGCGGCGACGAGAAGCACGACCGCGCCAATCATGATGAGGGCGACGTTGCCAGAGGTCGCAAGCGCAAGCGAGACGCCCGACGTGGTGAACGCGCACACGTTATTGGCTGCACGGCCCATGCCGGCCCAGAAGGCGGGCACGTGCATGTGCGGTGCCAGCTGAGTAAACGTGGCGGTAAAGAACGTGACAAAAAAGCCCGAGCTCAGGTAAAAGACAATGAGGCCCAGGTTGGGATCGGCTCCTGCTTCGACGGCTAAGACCGAAATGGTGGAGAGTACCGTGACGCCGAACATGACGAGCCCCATGTAGCGACGCTCGGCAAGATCAAAGATAAGACCGGCGGCAAGACCGCTCGCTGCCAAAAAGAGGCGCGGCCAGGTCTGCACGGCGATGGTGCCGTGGGCGTTGGAGAACGTGACCACGTTATCGAGAGTAGAGAACAGACAGGCCAGAATCATGACGAGCGCGATGCTCCAACACGCCTGCTTGGCAAGGGCGTGCGATGGCTCAACAAAGGGATTGATGGCGGGGCTGGAGCTCTCAGCAGCCTTTTGGGGAACGACGCTGAGGGCGGAGATGGCGATCGTCGCTGTGCCAAGGACGATGAGCTCTGCGATGCCGCCGCAATTGAGCAGGTTGATGGCGAACTGCATCAGGATGCCCGCGGCATAGGCTGCTCCCGCACCGGTGGCGAGCTTGGGATCGTCTTGGAATGTCGTTGCGAAGGCATGGTGTGCCGCGCCGCCCAGTAGGCCGAGTCCGAGGAATGCGAGGCATCCCAGAATCTCGAGCGCAAGCGGGCTCGTGGGGGACTGAATCTGAGTCAACCCCAAGATGGCGATGGGGACGGCGGCGCTGACAACTGCCTGAGGCCGGTTTTTGCGCTGTGCGAGCCCGAGCAGCGGCGCATATCCGATAAAGCCGATCACGCTGGCGCCGAGGATGAAGCCCTGCGCAATCACAACACGCTCGGCACCGGCGAGCAGCCCGACATTAATGTCGAATCGAAACTCGGCAGCAAGAAAGACAAAGGTAAAGAGCGCAAGTGCCAGAAGCGCGTTGATTTTAGGCTTACTCAGGTTCAAGAACGGTCCTTTGGATGGACGAATAATCGTGTCCTCGATTGTAGCGTTCCTGGGACGAGTGTGGCGATGGTGGAATCATATTGAATTAAACCGCAGGTAGAGGCCTAGGTTCACATCTACGAACCTAGGCGTGCGGAGTCATTTTGCACATCTTGGTGGTACAGGACCACCACAAAGGGGACAGGCACCTTTGTGGTGGTATGCCCCTACGACCAAGGAGGCCGTTATGTACGGAAGCCGCTTTGATAAGCAAACTCAGCGCGAGCGCACCTGCTCGTTGGTTCATGGAACCTGGCACTGCGTGGGCGCCAAAATCGCTTGTGCCGGCGCGTGTGCGCTTATGGTCGGTCAGTTGCTGCTGCCGAGCGTGGCGCTGGCGACCGAATATGCCGATCCCGCCGCTGCGACGGTCGAGGTCGCCGCGGCTCCGGTGACGCCGACGGTTGCGGAGGATACGGCTGCAACGACCGCACCAGCTGCTTCGACCGCGCCTGCAACCGATGCTGCTCCGGCGGCGCAAGCCACCGTTGAGCCTCAGCAGACAATCCCAGCCGATGCCGCCAATGAGTCTAGCGGTGCTGCGCTCGCTGGGCAAAACGCTTCTGGCGACGACAACGCCGCCATGCCGGCGAGCAACGCCATCATGCCCTGCGGTGTGACCGATGTTGTTGGCGGCAGCGACGTTAGGGTCAATACGACCGTGGTTCCCCGCTACACGGACTGCGTGCTTCCGTGCGATGTCACACTCGAAAAGGGCCAGCCGTATACCTATGATGATTTTCCCGATGTAGAAGGTGGCATTCCAGAAACGCTTGCGAGCGAAGTCGTCGAGGTTAAGTACTACAGGGCCGATGCCGCTTCGGGCACTCTGGTCGAAGTTCAGGATGCGTCCATGTCCGACGTGACGGCTCGCTTCGAACCCGTTGGCAATCACATGAGGCTGACGCTGACCTTTACGGGTGGCGCGGCGGGCGGCTCGTATCGACTCACGCGCAATGAGGCTCTCTATATTGGCGCGGCACTGGAGTATACCGGAACTGACTATGAAGGCAGCTCGACTATCCTCAACGAAACCAGGTACGACTATTACCTCCGCTACGCCATCAATAGCGAAATTACGCTTGTTGCGTCAGAAAACGAAGCCATCCATAACCTGGACGTCAACGACGTGAAGACCGACTACGCGCCCGGCGAGGCGCCCCGCGCGACCGCGACGATCCCCGCCGCCGATGCCGACAAGTATGAGATCGCCTACGAATGCTGGGAGGAAATGGAGCTCGACATGGAATCCGGGGAGTCGGTACCCGTTGCCTTCTGGTATTCCGACCCCGCAAAGTACACGCCGGGCATGAAGAAGATTGACCACTTCGAAGAGGGTAAGTTCTACATGTACTCCGTTGAGCTGAAGCTCAAGGGCGACAATACCGTGGCCGATGACTGCAATATGAACGTTAACGGTCATTGGGCGCCCCACATCAAGACCGTCAACGGCGTCTTCGCGCCAAACGCTGACAATATGCTGTGTGAGCAGCCGATCGACGAATGGCGTGCCATCGACGTTATCGAGATCAACGGCGCCACGACCACCTTTAAGGCGGGCGATAAGCCGGTCTTTACGGCGAATGTTCCGACGGGCTCCAACTCCCTTCCTCAGTGTGAGTACTGGACGGGTAGCGACGGCAGTGAGGTGAATTCCGTTGAATTTTGGGACCAGCACATCACCAATCACATCGACGCCTTTAAACCCGGCGTGACCTATCGCTACGGCATCTACCTCAAGCCTGCGCGCGGCTTCTACTTCACGCCCGACACCAAGCTGGTGATCAACGGCCAGGAGTGCGGCTACCAGATGGGCGAAGCGAGTGTAGTTGATCCCGAGAGCGGCTGGATCTACACCCTGTGGCTCAACACCGATCTGACGTTTACGCCCGAGGCCATGCCGACTCCCGATCCGCAGCCCGCGGCTAAGCCGGTCACGACAACCACCACGACCAAGACGGTTGAGAAAACCACGCCGGCCAAGAAGTCCGATGCTGTCCTGGTCGCCACGGGAGACGCCACCGCGATAACGATCGCCGCCCTGGGCATCGCTGGCGCAACTGTTGCCGCTGCCGGTGTTGCTGCGACCAAGCGTCGCAAGCGTTAGGTTGCGCTCCGCCACGACGGATGAATAACCCCAACCACCACAAAGGTGCCTGTCCCCTTTGTGGTGGTTTGCGCAGGTAGAACGGTAGGTTCGTATATATGAACCTACCGTTCGCTTTGTTTTTGGACGACGATTACGCTGGATGACTTTTGGTTTTCAGGAAAGGAACGACCATGAGGTGGACCACTGTTCGAGCGCTTTGTTGCCGCCTGACCGTTGTCGCTGTGACCCTCACCATGGTGACGGGTTCTTTGCCCGCGGGCGTGTTTGCCGAGGCCCTCAACACCGACGGCACTTTTGTACAGACGGATAACGGCCAAGCAGGCGACGCCGCTTCCGCCGATTCGGCTGACGCCCAAACGTCAGACTCTGCTTCCGCCGGCCCCATGCCCGATGCCGGCGCTGCCGACCCCACAGCGCTCGATGCCGGTGACACGCCTGCGCCCCCGGCCTCCGAGATTGCATCGGCGGCGGGCCTGACGGGCGCCGGGCAGACCGAGAGCACACCTGCGGGTACGCTCGCCACCGATCTCGTCGAGGGCAAGGAACTCGCCGAGCAGCAGAAGCAAGAGGAGACCGCCGAAGCCGAAGCAACCTGGAATGAGGATCTTGGGCTCTGGATGACCTCGAAGGGCGCCACGGGCGTAAAAGGTGAAGACGATGATGGCTACGTGGCCGGCGAGCAGACTCCCGCGCAGTACTACTTCTCGATCGATAGCCTCACCAACGAAATTTCTATCGAGTATGGCGACGCGGGCATTACCACGTTGGAGGTGCCCTCGACCATCGACGGCAAGCATGTCGTAAGCCTTACGGGTATGGGAAGCGCTGCGCTCACATCAATTACGTTTGCTCCCGATTCGCATATCCGCTCTGTGGGCAGTTTGGGCGGCAGCAGCATCAAGGAAATCACGCTGCCCGATTCGGTTGAGGAGTTGGGCTGGAATGCGTTTACCGGAAGCAAGACACTTCAGACGGTGACCTGGCCCAACAACGCGGCTTTTACCACGATTCCCGAGCAGGCCTTTGAGGGCTGCGAACAACTTGACGACAAGGTGGTGGCAACGCTGCCGCCTTCGGTTAAGACTATCGACTATCGTGCCTTCGCCAATTGCGGCGTGCCGCAGTTCTACGTATCGGGCGAGACGGAGCTCACTTTTACGCAGATCAACGTGCCGGGCACGGTGGAGCGGATTGAGCGCTATGCCTTTGACGGGTGCTCGCATGTGTCGTCGGTGACGATCGGCGACGGCGTCAAATATATCGGAGCGCATGCGTTTACTTACCTCGATCCCGCACTGGCCGGTAAGGAAATCGTTGTGCCCAAGAGCGTGCGGTCGATTGGTTTGGAGCCGTTTGACAATACGCGTATTACCAGCAGCGCCGGCAGCTCAACCACTAATCACAACGCGGTGGCGCTGCGCATCATGAATCCCGATGTCAAGCTCGAAGAGGCAGGCCTGTACACAAATAACGTGACGATCGACGGCGTCGATTACTCGATGCCTTTTAGCGAGGGCCAGACCATCTATGCCTATGCGACGGACTCGGCGGGCAACCCCTCGATGATTAAGAAAATTGCCGATGCCGTTGCCGATCGCATGGACTCGGCCGATCCTTCGCGTCCTGCCTACACTTTTGAGTGGATGGGCGAGGCTGCCCAGGTAACGGGAAAGCTTCCCCAGGGTGCGACGGCCATACTCATGCAGGCGGGACAGTCCACGCCGTTAGCGGTTGGCGATGACGGTGCTTTTACGGTGGATGCCCTTTCCAAGATGGCGGCCACACTGCGCATATCGCTCGATGGTTGCTACGATATGGTGCTCGCTCGCCCGGGCGATCAAATGACGGGCACGTGGGACGTCGGGGAGATCAATGCCGAGGACTTTACCAAGATTCCGGCCTCGCGCGCGATTGAGCTCAACGTGGCCTATCTCGAACCGGTCGCAGGCCAGGATAAGACCGAACGCATTGAGCTCGATAGTCTCGATAACATCGATCTGACGGTGGAGAGCGGCGGCAAGACGCTCAAACCTGCCAAGGGCGACAAGGAAAACGACTTCCGTATCCAGGGCACAGCACTCGTGGTGTCGCAGGCCATTGCCGACGCGGACCAGGATCTGGAGATAACGCTCAAGCCCAAAGACAGCCTCAAGCTGGGTGGGGCGACGGCGACGGTGAAGCCTTCGGCCGGCAAGGTCGCTATCGACTTGAAGCCTTGGGGCACGGCGACGGTCACGACCAAGGGCGACTACCAGGGAGCCAACCGCGTGCTGGTGTTCCGTGCGTCCGACGGCAAGCTCGTCGCCGACGGCGTCACCTATTTGATGGGTTATGAAGACGATGGCACCACGCCTATCATGAAGGCCGAGACGCCGCGCCTTAAGGCCGGTTCGTACACCATCGTCGCCTTTAACAAGACGAGCTACGACATCCAAGCGACGAGCTATTCCACGTTTAGCCGCCTAGGGCTGACCGTGGGTAAGCATATCGCGCAAAAGCAGGTGAAGATCGAGGACGGCAAACAGCTCGACGTGACGCTCGACGTCCCCACGTTTGACGTGGAGACGTATCGTGCCGAGCGTGGGCTGACGGCGGGCTCGGTTATCGCTGATTCGTCCGCGGTCGTTGGCGTGGAGACCGAGCTGCGCATTCATTACGAGCTCAAGGACAGCCAGGCTGCCAAGATTGAGATTCCGCTGGCCAAGGATGCCGTCGAGGATGTGTCCGCAGGCGCTCGCGAAGCCGGCGCCAGCTCCGATGCCGGGTGGGTTGACACAACTTGGGAGGGCGACAACCTCGTTCTCGACATGAAAGAGGGCATGGGCGCTGATGTGTTTGTGCGCTTTAAGCCTAATGCCGCGGGCATCTATGCCATCTCGCCGCTTATTACGCTGGGCGAGGTGACATTGCCGCTGGGAAGCACCACACTCGAGGTTAGCGGATCGTTCATCGAGGTCGACAGCACCGACGTTCACAGCCTGCTGGGCAATGTAGCCTACGTTTATGCGTCGCCGGGCAAGAGCGTGCAGCTCACCGTGGGGACGGGCTCGTCGGCTGCAAAGTACACCGGCAAGACCAATAAACTCGGCCGTGCCAAGATTGAATACGACCTGCCGCAGGATACGCTTGCCGCCGAGCGCGTGATGCTCGAGGCGCGTGTGGGTTCGACCGATGTTGCCGCGGCTGCCGCCGATGTGACGGCTCGCAATTATGTGCGCTATGTTCCGGGCGCTTCGGTCTGGAACTTTGATGTGACGTATCGTGGCGGTACGCAAAGCCTGGTCAAGGACGGCAAGGACACCGGCAAGAGCCTGTGGACCTTCCATCATCTGCCACAAAAGAAGAACGCCTACTGGACCTTTGACATCACGCTCGAGGTGGGAAACGAAGAGGCCGCCGACACGCTCGACCTGTACGTGGACTGCGTGGATGGCAAGACGGTGACGATTCCTCTGACTCAAAAGTCGCGCGAGGGCACCCGTGTGCGCTATGTGGCGGAGTATGTGGACGAGGGTTACCTTAAGCTGCTCGACGAGTTTAACAAGGCGAATGACTCGACCTATGTGAACTGCGGAAACTTTGAGCAGATCTTTATGCCGCAGACCTACCGCATCTCCAATGCTCAGCTTATGACCATGCTGAGTTTTGATGCCAACGCTTCGGCCAAAAAGCATTCCGCCGCGGCCGAGGAGCGCCAACAGGAGTTCTCGAATGCCGTACAGCAGTGGCACGAGTATATGATGGATAACTCGTTTAATGATGTCGACGAGGCCTTTAACGACGCGATTGACCAGATGGTCGCCGATGCGTTTGCCGAGGAGGACAAGGACGGTAAAGAGGACGAAGCCCAAGGTGGAACTGCTCGCAAGGCCCGCCGTGCCCCTGCCGCCAGCGACGGCGAGGGTGATGATGCTGGCAACGACGAGGCGGCGCAGTTTGCCGCCGAGCTTAAGGCTGCGGTTGGCGGCTCGTCGGCGCTGCTGACCAAGCAGGGCGACAGCTATGGCGTCAACGTGGACAAGATGATCTTTGAGGATGCTTACGGCACCAGCGAGGATTGGTATCAGGAACTCGCGGCGGCCCAGGGCGCGAACGCTGCGGATGCGGCCGCCATCAAGGAGCTCGTCGACCATGCGTCGCGAGCGGAGTTTATTGCCCAGCAGGCCGAGGATCTGGTAGGCCAGTCGATGGGTATCGGCCAGCTCAACCAATACGGAAGCTGGAATGACGCAACCGCTGCGGCGCTCAACAAGTGTGCGGGCATTAAGGCCAGCGAGTACAACGGGCAGTCGACGAGCGGGTTTAACGATTTGGGCCAGGCGCTCGGCAGCTCGCTGAGCTACAAGGCGGCTGATGACGATACCGTCAAGGGCTTTAAGGTCGCCGCGCCCGATGGCGAGCAGACGGCCTATATAGAGTCGGAATTTATCGAGAACTCCAATAACAACAAGAACCAGGCGCTTCTGTTTAACTCGATTGCCATGCAGTGCGACATTCTGGACAACCTGTACGACAACTGGAATGTGGTCCATAGCCTCAACAACTCCAAGGTGCGCGGATGGCTCATGGCCTGGAAGCTCAACGGCGACGTGAGCGCCCATATGAAGCTCATCCGCACGATCCGTTCGCTCAAGAGCTATAAGATCGAGTGCGAGATGTTCGGACAGGTCTTTAAGACCGATGCGTGGAAGGCGGCCGGCCAGGCGTTTCCCGCGGCGACCCAGGGCATCGGCATCTTTACCGGCATTTACGGCGTGAACGATGCCAGCAAGAACTGGGAGAACGTGAACGTCCGTATGCAGAAGGTGAAGGGCGAGCGCGAAGGCTATGAGCTTCAGCATACGCGCTTGCTTGCCAAGCCCGAGAAGACCGAGGACGACTGGAAGTGCATTTACGCGCTGCGTGACGCCATGGAGAAGGCGCGCGCGTTTGAGGATCTGCTGTATCGCCAGCTCTGCCACGACAGCACCGATGTGGCAGTGGGCTCCATTATGACAATCGCCGGCGTGCTGACGGCCGGTTCGGCGGGTACCGTGGTGGGCGCTGCCTATGATGCGGCTTCGACGAGTGTGGGCTCGGAGCGCGCGATTAAGTTAACCAATGCCGAGTGCGCCTACGATGTCGCCTGTGAGCAGGTGGAGCGCGCGTGCCAGAATCGTATTACGGTCAACTGGGGTGAGCTGACCGATGCCGAGGTCTATAACGCCAACAAGGACGGCTTGATCTCGGACGAGAAGATGCAGTCGATCTTTGAGGCACGTTACCGCCATGTGGCCGCCAAGGCCGCACCTGATCCTGCGGGCGTGGTGTATGAGGGCCTGCTGTCCAATACGGTCGAGGGTGCAACGGTTGAGCTGTGGAGCGCCGACGATGCCACCGGCACCAATGCCACGCGTTGGGATGCCGAGGAGTATGAGCAGGACAATCCGCTTGCAACGGGTGCGGACGGTGCGTACAACTGGAATACGCCGACCGGCTGGTATCAGGTGCGCGTGACCAAGGACGGGTATGAGGAGGCGCGTTCGGCTTGGCTGCGCGTGCCGCCGATTCAGACTGAGGTGAACATTGGCTTGGTGTCGACGGCGGCGCCCGAGGTGGCTTCGGCCCATGCCTATACCGATTGCATCGAGGTTGAGTTTGCGCAGTATATGGACGCGAGCGACGATGCTCTGGTCGCATTGTGCGCGCAGGGCTTGGGCGACGTGACGTATACGTGGCTCGACAAGCAGGACGATCCCAATGGCAAGCCGTTGTCGCGCGTGCTGCGTATTCGCTATGTCGATGCGCGTGAGGCGGGCTCGACGGTGGCGTTTGAGCTTGATGGCGCTCGGAACTATGCCGGCACGGCCATGTCGCGCTGGGCAAGCGGGGAGCTTGCCGTGGGCGTTCGTGCCGACAAGCTCAAGCTCAACGTGGAACAAGCTGTGACCATGCTTGAGGGCGGCGACTTTGAGCTAGTGGCACATGTGACCGATAAGGCGGGCAAGCCGTTTGCGGGCGCCAAGGTTAGTGTTGGGCTGGAGTCCTCGGCTATCTGCTCTGTCGATGCCACCCAGGCCGTGACGGGCGAGGACGGCGCGGCGACGTTTGTGCTGCATGGTGCTCTGCCCGGTTTGACGACGTTGACGGCGGCGGTGGATGGCACGGCGCTGTCCAAGCAGGTTGACGTGCGCGTGTCTGCCGAGGCCGTGCGACCGGCGCGACCGGCGGCGACGATTGGTGCGACGACGTTTGGCTCGTGGTCGCCCAAGGAGAATTACATTACGGTGCCCAAGGGTACGAAGTTGGAGCTTTCGGCCGAGGACGGCACGACGATTTGGTACACCACCAACGACACCTGCCCCTGCCGTGACGAAGGCCGCGTAAAGTACGCCGAGCCTATTGCGCTCGATAGCAACATGTATGTGCGCATTGCGGCACAACGCCCTGGCATGTCGTACAGCGAGTATTCCGAGCGTCTGAACATTACGATTACGGTGACCGATGAGACGGTGCCTGAGCCGACGCCCGATCCCAAGCCGGAACCCAAGCCGACGCCTGGCGGTGGCGAGCAGGGTGACGGTGCGGATGGCTCCGGCGGTACCGGGGCTCCTGCGGGTGGTTCGACTTCGACGACGACCACAGTGATGACGGACAAGTCCAAGGGTAAGGGCGAGAGCGGCAAGAAATCCGGCGGCACGGAGCTTGCCAGCACGGGTGACTCCGCCGCGATGACGGTCGCCGCCCTGGGCATCGCCGGCGCAACCGTTGCCGCGGCCGGCGTCGCCGTGACCAAGCGCCGCAAGCGCTAGGTTTTGGTGGCGGCGCCCATTCTCGGCTTTTACAAAATCTCAATCTGTAACACCAAGCCAGATATTTGGACTCAAGGTGTTACAGATTGAGACGAAACGACCAGGCAAGTCCCAAACCACCACAAAGGTGCCTGTCCCCTTTGTGGTGGTTTGGACGGCCGGCATAGAAAAAGTCCCCGCCGGGCGTGTGCTCGACGGGGACTTTGCCGTTTCATGGCTAGCGCTGTAGGTGATTACTCGCCCAGCAGGCTCTTGGTGATGGAAGCGGCGGCCTTCTTGCCGGCGCCCATCGCCAGAATGACCGTAGCGGCACCGGTGACGATGTCGCCGCCGGCCCAGATGCGGGGATCGGTGGTCTGGCCGGTCTCCTCGTCAGCGACGATGTAGCCCCACTTGTTGAGCTCCATCTTGCCGCCGATCTTGGCAGCGAAGGGGTTGGCGTTGGTGCCGATAGCCGAGATCGCGACGTCGCAGGGGATCTCCTCGATGGCACCCTCGATGGCAACCGGACGACGGCGGCCGGACTCGTCGGGCTCGCCGAGCTCCATCTTCTGGACCTTGACGGCGCACACGGAGCCGTCCTCGCCAGCGACAAACTCGAGCGGGGAAACGAGCGGCAGAACCTCGACGCCCTCGGCCTTGGCATGGTGCAGCTCGGCGCGACGGCAGGGCATCTCGTCCTCGGTACGACGGTAAGCGATGATGGCGTGCTCGGCGCCCAGGCGCTTGGCGGTACGGACGGCGTCCATAGCCACGTTGCCGCCACCAAAGACGACGACGTTCTTGCCGTGCTTGGTGGGGGTGTCGTACTCGGGGAACTTGTTGGCCTTCATCAGGTTCACGCGGGTGAGGTACTCGTTAGCGAAGAAGACGTTGGGCAGGTTCTCGCCGGGGACGTTGAGGAACTTGGGCAGGCCTGCGCCGGTCGCCACGTAGATGGCGTCGAAGCCCTGCTCGAACAGCTCCTCGGCCGTGGCCATGTTGCCCACGACGGAGTTGTACTCAAACTTAACGCCCATGTCCTCCAGGCCGTCAATTTCGCGCTTGACGACCGCCTTGGGCAGACGGAACTCGGGGATGCCGTAGACCAGCACGCCTCCGCCGGTGAAGAAAGCCTCGAAGACGGTGACGTCAAAGCCGTTGCGGGCGAGCTCGCCGGCGCAGGTGATGCCGGACGGGCCGGAGCCCACGACGGCGACCTTCTTGCCGTTCTTGGGGGCCATCTTGGGCGTGGAGGCGAGCTCGGGGCGGTCACCCAGGAAGCGCTCGAGCTGACCGATGGCCACGGGCTCGGACTTCTTGCCACGGATGCACTTGCCCTCGCACTGGTTCTCCTGCGGGCAGACGCGGCCGCAGATGGCGGGAAGCATGGAGTCCTCGCGGATGGTATCGAGGGCGCCGCCGAAGTCCTTCTCGCGGATCTGCTCGATAAAGCGGGGGATGTTGATGTTGACGGGGCAGCCCTCAACGCAGAACGGCTTCTTGCAGTTGAGGCAGCGCTCGGCCTCGGCCAGCGCCATCTCCTCGGTGAAGCCCTTGTCGACGGGGCGGAAGTCGCAGGCGCGCTCGGCAGCCGGCTCCTCGTTATCGGGGGTGCGGGGCGACTTCATATCGGCAACGAAACGACCGTTAACTAGTGGCATGCGCAGCTCTTTTCCTCATAGGCCTTGAGGGACTCGCCCTCTTCGGAACGGTAAGCGGCCTGGCGGGCACGAAGGTCATCCCAGTCGACCAGGGTGGCATCGAAGTCGGGGCCGTCGACGCAAGCGAACTTGGTCACGCCGCCCACCTCGACGCGGCAGCAGCCGCACATACCGGTGCCGTCAACCATGATGGGGTTGAGCGACGCGGTGATGGGGGTGTCGTACTTCTGGGCGGTGAGGGTCGAGAACTTCATCATCGGAACGGGGCCGACGCAGAAAACCTGGCTCACGGCCTTGTCCTGCAGCAGGCGCTCCAGCGGAGCGGTGACAACGCCCTGCTCGCCGTAGGAGCCGTCGTCGGTGGTGATGTGGATGTGGTCCTCGTCGAGGAGCTCGCGGAACTGGTCCTCCATGAGCAGGAGGTCCTTGGTGCGGGCGCCCATGATGGCGTGGACCTCGTGACCGGTCTCGACCAGGTGCTTGGCGACCGGGAAGGCAATTGCCAGACCGACGCCGCCGCCAATGACGGCGCAGGGGCCCTCGGCCATCTCGGTGGGAACGCCCAGCGGGCCCACGACGTCGCGCAGCGACTCGCCGGCCTCGTAGGTGGAAAGCATCTCGGTGGTCTTGCCGATCACCATGAAAATGAACTCGACCCAGCCCTCGTCACCGTTCCAGCCGGCCAGGGTGAACGGCACGCGCTCGCCCGTCTCGTTGGCGCGAACCATGAGGAACTGTCCAGCATGCGCATGCTTGGCGATTGCGGGCGCCTCGATGCGGAACTTGAACACCTTCTCCGAGAACTGCGTCTTCTCCAGGATCTTATACATAGAACCCCTCTCTTGTTAGGGCGACCAAACCGTGCCTCCACGGAAATGGACGGCAGCCCGAATAAAACCGTACGCGCACAGGCGTTGTGCAGACATACGGTGCAAATTATACCCTCATGGGCATGTCGCTTGCGTGTATCTTCGGCAGGTGGGAAAAGTGACCTGCCAAAAAGGGACAGGTTTATTTTGGCAGGTTTTAGTGCTTGCCGTTGGCGGAAGCGGCGCCGTTTACGTGATCGCGGGCGTAGATTACGCCGTGGACGATGGCCAGACCGGCAGCGTCGGCGGCACGGGCGCAGGTGTTCTGGAAGTCCTCGGCCTCGCGGGCGCGCAGCTGCTTGAGCACATAGTCGGCGACGGCCATCTTGCCGGGAGGGTTGCCGATGCCGGTGCGGATGCGGCTAAAGTCGCGGCTGCCCATCTTGTCGATGATGGAGCGCAGGCCGTTGTGGCCGGCATGGCCTCCGCCCACCTTGACGCGCACATCGCCGGCGGGGATGTCGAGCTCGTCGTGGATGACGAGCAGCTCCTCGGCCTTGATCTTGTACTCACGGCAGAGCTTGGAGATGGGACCGCCCGAGGTATTCATGTACGACTGCGGCTTGACCAGCACGATCTGGCGCTTGCCGTCCTCTTCCTCGGCATCGTTGATGTTGATGAGCGCGACCTCGGCGCCGGCCTGGTTTTTCCAATACGTGACACCGGCCTGACGGGCCAGCTCGTCGATCGCCTTAAAGCCGGCGTTGTGGCGGGTCTCGGCATATTCCTCGCCCGGGTTGCCAAGCCCGGCAACCATGCGAATCTTAAGCGGCTGTGCAGCTGCCATGTTCATCCTTTCGTTGATTTGTCGCCTGCTATGGTGAGCGACCCTGTTGCCACTGTCAAATGGAGGGCAATTGAGGTTGTTTGGGGGCGTTTGGACGCCCGTCAAAATCCGAGGTGGACAGTTAGTTCAGATACGTATAAGTTCTGAGGACTCGAAGTGCTTAATTCGATGCCGATACGTTGTTTTGGAGCTTTAGTTAGTCCATATGGCGCCGTTTTGAAGTCTACCCTGCCTTCAAATAGGGCGAATGGTATAGAGATAGCTGCAAAACAGCCTAATTCACTGTGTCCATTTATACGTATTTGAACTAACTGTCCAGCCCTGCTCGACGGCGCACGGGTGATTCGCCGTTTAGACCGGCGCAAGGCCGATTCCGGCCCGCAGAGCGTTGAGCCAAGCGGCCTGACGCTTGCGATAGCCCTTGACGCGATACCGGAATCGGACTCCCGCGAGTCGATGCATCGTTTGGGCGAAGGCTTCGAGTGCAACAAGGTCTTTCATTTGGTCGCGATTAATAACCAGGACGTGGATGCCCATTGCTTTGAGTCCATTATTTCGATTGCCATCGTGGATGCGAGCGTTTTGAAGCTCATGCCCAATTCCGTTGTATTCGTTGTCGACTCCGGCTGCCGGGCAATATAGGTCGCAGATGGCGTAAGGGATGCCGGAGGACATGTTGACCGCAAGAGTGTCGAAGTCGATTCGATGGTTGAGTAGCAGGCCTCCCATGGGCAGGCTGCAGCATCCGAATCCGCCAAAGCGCATGGGCGCTCCGAGAACGGCAAACATTAGGGATTCGGCTGGGGATGCAGATCCGGGTCGGGCGAGATTGACTGCCGTGCGAAACGAGGTGTATGAGCTACTTTTGGCGAAGCGCGCGACCGCCTCAAGCTCTTCGATAGTTGTGGCGGGCTCGCATTTGTAGTGCGCCTGTTCGTAGCGGGTTTCGTTCTGCTGTTCGGCCGCCGACTGATCGCCCCGGCAATCGAGGTCGTCCATCGCTTCGTAGCCATCGCCCTTGGGCCAGACGTCGTCATAGGCAATGGGGTATGTTGCCCCGGGAGGAAGGGAGTAGGTTCCGAGCAGTTCCATGAGAAGCATCAAGGTTTTGGCGACTGATTCATTTTTGGAACAAAGCATGGCTGTCATGGCAGGAGACGTTGCGTAGATGTCGGCCTCGACGTGCATAATTGCACCTTCAGGAAGCGGAGCGGAGAGAATATGCTGAAGAAGTCGCTTGTCGGGGCGTCTGTTGTCTTCGCTTGAAACGAGAAGATCGAGCAGTTCGGAATCATCTTCATTCCAGGCGTCGAGTATCGAAAGTGCGCCAAAGTCTATCGCGTCATTATTGGGAATGCAGCTAGCCAAGGCCTGTGCTTGCTGTTCACTATCAACGGAGTCCCAGGGTAGGGCAGAGTACGCCCGTCGTGCGCGACGAATTGCGCGGAGGGCGGAGAGATGTGAAATCACGGTCGTCATAGCTATAACGTACTAAGTTGGCGGCAGAATGCGACCGCCATACCGTTCTTTTCGCTCAGCGGGGCGCTGCGCGCCATGAACGGCTGGGTGTTATGAAATCGATGGAATCGGTTGAGGGGATTGCAGGAAATTGAGCTCTGCCGCGAAGGTTGACGATAGCTACTGGACAGTTAGTTCAGATACGTATAAGACGGCGGGCGTTCGAGGCGTTTCTAAGGGCCTTCGAGGGCGATTTGAGGGTAAATATGCGGCGGTTGTACTCGAAAACGATGAGCATTGGGCGGCATGGCATCCGCCGGGGAGCTCAGAAGGCTCCGAACGGCCCTTTGGGGCTTTAAAAAATACGTATCTGAACTAATTGTCCAGGGAAGGTTGGCGAGGGATAGAAAAAGGGTCGGAAGCGAGCTTCCGGCCCTTTAAAAGCATCAAAGATGATGCGATGCGCGTTGGATTACAGTGCGAAGTCGCCGCCGACGAGCGTGGAGACGGGCTCCTCGTGGTAAACGGCGGAAATGGCCTGGGCGAACTCCTCGGCGACCGAGATGGTCTTGATCTTGCCGCCGACCTCGACGGGGATGGCGTCGGTGACGACGCACTCGACGATGGGGGCGTCGTTCAGGCGCTCGATGGCCGGGCCGGAGAAGATGCCGTGGGTGGCGCACACGTAGATGTCGCCGGCGCCCATGGCCTTGAGCTCCTTGACGTTGGCGCACAGGGTGCCAGCGGTGTCGATCATGTCGTCATTGATGATGCAGGTCTTGCCCTTGATGTCACCGATGATGCCCATGACCTCGGCGGCGTTGTGGCGCGGACGGCCCTTGTGGGCGATGGCGAGATCGCAACCGAGCATGTCGGACAGCTTCTTGGCGGCCTTGGCGCGGCCCACGTCGGGGGACACGACAACCAGGTTGTCGGTGTCGAAGTGCATGTCGTTGTAGTACTGGCCGAACAGCGGCAGTGCGGACAGGTGGTTAACCGGGATATCGAAGAAGCCCTGGATCTGGCCCTGGTGCAGGTCGAGGGTGATGATGCGGTTGACGCCGGCGCGCTCGAGCAGGTTGGCGACGAGGCGGGCGGTGATGGGCTCGCGCGGGCCGGCCTTGCGGTCCTGGCGGGCATAGCCGTAGTGGGTGATGACGGCGGTGATGGAGCGGGCAGATGCGCGCTTGGCAGCGTCGGTGGCGATGAGCAGCTCCATGAGCATGTCATTGACGTTGCCGCCGGCCACGGACTGAATCAGGAAGACGTCGGCGCCGCGGACGGTCTCGTCGTAGCGGGCGTAAATCTCACCATTGGCGAACTGCTTTAGCGTAAGGCCCGAAAGCTCGACCCCAAGGTACTCAGCGATCTTCTGAGCGAGGGGACGGTTGGAGGAACCGGAATACACGCGGATGGACTTGCGCATATTCTCCGACTTCTCGGGATCATTAATCGGCATTACCCTTCTCCTTTATACATCGAATGCCATATAGATGCCTTGTTGCATTGTAACCGCGCGATGGGGTTTATCGAGTCTTGATAACGTCTTTACCGTCAACGGACACGAACCGACCACTCATCCGGTCGCGCAGGTCAGCATAGAAAAAGGAGCCGTCCCCATGGGAACAGCTCCTTAGATGCTTGATAAAACGTTATACCTCGTCGTCCTCGTGCAGACGGCGGCGATAATCGGCGGCCCAGCCCTCAATATTTACCTGACGGGCGCGGCCCAGGCCGAGTGCGTCTGCCGGAACCGGCTCGGTGATGACGGAGCCGGCGGCAACGAGCGCGCCGTCGCCGATCTGGGCGGGCGCGACCATCATGGTGTCGGAGCCGATGAAGGCGTCCTGGCCGATGACGGTCTTGTGCTTGTGCACGCCGTCGTAGTTGCAGGTGATGGAGCCCGCGCCCACGTTGACGCCGGAGCCCATGGTGGTGTCGCCGATGTAGGACAGGTGCGGCACCTTGGAGCCCTCGCCGATCGTGGACTTCTTGATCTCCACGTGCGTGCCGGCCTTGGAGCCATCGAGCATGTGGGTGCCCGGGCGCAGGTAGGCGCGCGGGCCGCAGTCGACACCGTTCTCGATGACGGCCTCGATGGCGATAGTCTCATCGATGACGCAGCCGCTGCCGACGGTGGTGTCGGTGAGGCGGCTGTTGGGGCCGAGCTGGCACTCCTCGCCCACGGTGACGTGGCCGATCAGGTGTGTCTGCGGCCACACGACGGTGTCGCGGCCGATGACGGCGTCGGGGCCGATCCAAGCCTGCGTGGGGTCGATGAAGGTGACGCCCTCGGCCATCCAGTGCTCGTTGATGCGATCGCGCGCGATGGCGGTGAGCTGCGCGAGCTGGATGCGGCTGTTGACGCCCAGACCGTCGCGGTAATCATCGCAGTGGAAGATGGAGACCGCCTGGCCGTGGCCCTTGAGAATTTCGAGCATGTCGGGCAGGTAATACTCGGACTGCGCGTTGTCGTTGCCGATCTCGTCAATGTGGGCGGCGAGCTGCGCGCCGTCAAAGGCGTAGCAGCCGGCGTTGCACTCCAGCAGCGCGGCGGCCTGCTCGGGCGTGCAGTCCTTCTGCTCGATGATGCGCTCGACCTGACCATCGGCGCCCAGCTTGATGCGGCCGTAGCCGAAGGGATCGGGCGGGGTCATGGTCATGACGGTGCAGGTGAGCTCGCCGGTGGCGACGGTCTGTGCGAACTTTGCGACGGTGTCGGCGGTGATGAGCGGCAGGTCGCCGTTGAGCACGACGACGGGGCCTTGCGTGATGCCACAGGCCTCGAGTGCGACCTTCACGGCGTGGCCGGTGCCCAGACGCTCGGTCTGCTCGACGCACTCGACTTTGGTGGCGCTGTTGGCGTAGGCGCCGTCGATGAGGGCGCGCATCTCGTCGGCGTGGCTGCCGATGACGACCACGACGCGGCTGCAGCCGGCCTTGATGGTGGCGTCGACGATCCACTGAACCATGGGCTTGCCCAGGATCTTGTGCGAAACCTTGCAGTGGTTCGACTTCATGCGGGTGCCCTCGCCGGCGGCGAGGATAATTGCGGTTGCGTCCATGTGATCTCCTGTTACGTTATAGAGACGTGTGTTTGGAAACGATACACGGCGCAATATGATACCGCAGGCATATGATGAGCGCGTAACGATTGGCGCATGGCGGCCGATGTCGGTGTCGCCGGTGTGGCGTTTGCGCTGGTTGTGTATGGCGCCGGCGGCGCTGCAGCGTTGGCGTTTGAGCGAGGGGATGGGGGTGCCCGTGGACATCACGCGAGAGGAATCGGGCAGTGAGCCCGTCGCGGCGTTCTCGATGTCGCATCCGGCTGTGCCAGCGCTCTATATGGTGCTGACGCTGGGGCTTACCATGTTCTCGATGCAACCGGTGTTGATTGCGCTGTCGCTTGCGGGCGGGCTGGCGTACGGGTTTGCGACGCGCGGTGCAGCGCGTACGCTGGGGGCGCTTCGCTGGCAGCTGCCGGTGATTTTGATCATCGCGTTGGTCAATCCGCTGTTTAGCGCCTCGGGCTCGACGGAGCTGTTCCGCATCGGCATGCGCGCAGTGTATTTGGAGAGCATGGTATACGGCCTGTGCATGGGCGGGCTGTTTGTGGCGAGCGTGCTGTGGTTTGAGGCCGCGGCGTCGATGCTTGGCTACGACAAGGTGCTCGCGCTTTTTGGCAACGCCGCGCCGGTGGTCGCGCTCATGATTTCGATGTGTATGCGGTTGATTCCGCAGTTTCTGCGCCGCGGTCGTACGGTACTGGCGGTGCAGGATGCGATTGACGTGCCGGGGCGCGCGCCGGCCGACCCCGTGCGCTCGCGTCTGCGGGCGTCGAGCGTGTTGATGGGCTGGGGCATGGAAGATTCGCTGGAGCGCGCGGACGCCATGCGCTCGCGCGGGTGGGGTGCCGCGACGCGTCGCACGACGTACGCGCGGTATCGGCTGGGGTGCGGCGATGTTGCCGCGCTGGTTGGGCTTGCGGTGTTTGGTGCCGCTGCGGTAGTGGTGGCGTGGGTTGCGACGACGCAGTATTCGTTTTACCCGCAGCTTTCGGTGCCGGCGCCGTGGCCGGGCTATGTTGTATACGCGGCTTGGATGGCACTGCCCTGCGCGCTGCACGTGGTTGACGAAAAGAGGTTTGGCTGATGACTCGGTTGGACGGGAGCATGATGACGGGCGCGGCGCGCGGCTCGGATGAGCCGGCGATTGAAGTGCGGGGCCTGCGCTTTGCCTACCCCGGGGCCGAGGCGCCGGTGTTCGATGGTCTCGATTGGCGCGTTTCCCAGGGCGCGTTTGCGCTGCTCGTTGGTGGTACCGGGTCGGGTAAGTCGACGCTGCTCTCGCTGCTTAAGCCCGAGATTGCGCCGACGGGTGAATGCGCTGGTGAGCTGCGCGTGCTGGGCGAGAGCGTTGCCGACATGGATGTTCGGGCGTCCGCGGAGCGCGTGGGCTATGTGTTTCAGGACCCCGAAAACCAGATTGTGTGCGAGACCGTGTGGCACGAGATGGCGTTTGGCCTAGAGAATCTGGGTGTGTCGCGCGACGAGATGCGCCGCCGTGTTGCCGAGACCAGCTATTTCTTTGGTCTGGAGGACTGGCTTCATCGCGATACCGATACGCTTTCGGGTGGCCGCAAGCAGCTGCTGTCGCTTGCCGCCGTCCTGGCGCTGCGTCCGCGTGTGCTGCTACTCGACGAGCCAACGTCTCAGCTCGATCCCGTTGCCGAGAAGAATTTCCTGCACGCGCTGTTTCGTGTGAATCGCGAGCTGGGCTGCACGGTTGTTGTGGCGACGCATCAGCCGCGCCCAATGCTCGAATACGCGACGTGTGCGTACCGGATCGAGGGTGGCAGCGTGCGCGAGGTGGTTGACCTGGCGAGTTTGGGTAGTCGCGAGGGACTTTTGGCTTTGGACTCTTGCCGGCCCGCGCAGGGGGCGGCGACGAGTGCGGCGGCAGCTATCCGCGAGGGCTGGTTTCGCTACGATCGAACGTCCGGCTGGGTGCTGCGCGGGCTCGACGTGGCGTTTTCGGCTGGCGTGGTGCATGCGGTCGTGGGCGGAAACGGCTGCGGCAAGTCGACGATGCTCTCGGTGCTGGCCAAGACGGCTAAGCTGCAGCGTGGCCGCATGGTGCGTGGGACGGCTTCGGCGGCGCTGCTGCCTCAGAATCCCAAGGCCCTGCTGGTTGCCGAGACGGTTCGCGATGAACTAATGGAATGGGCTTCGACCTGCGGGTACGACGAGGCCGTGGCACAGGAGCGCGCAGCAAGTCTGGGGCTGTCGGGCCTGGATGGGCGCCACCCGTACGATCTTTCGGGCGGACAGCGTCAACTGCTTGCATTGGCAAAGCTGCTGCTGATTGGCCCCGAGCTGCTATTGCTCGACGAGCCCACCAAGGGTTTGGACCTGGCCAGCCGCCGCATCATCGCTCGCGCCCTGCGTGGCCATGTGAAGGCTGGCGGCACCGTCATCATGGCCACGCACGACCTGGACTTCGCCGAGCAGGTCGCTGACGAAATCGCTATGATGTTTGACGGCGAGATCGCCTGCATGGAGCCGCCGACCGACTTCTTTGCCGACAACGTGTTTTATAGGGCGTGATGGAATGGCGGATTATCGCGTCTCGCGCTTACTTGCAAAAATGGAAATCCCGCTGCTGCTGGCGGTTCCCGCAGTGATGAGTGCGGCGTTGCTGGCAGGCGTTGAGCAGGCGGCGCTTGCCATGCTGGTTGTGGTGGCGCTGGTGCTCGCGCTGCTCTTTGCGGGCTACGAGGCGTCGCGCCCCGGCCTGCGCCAGATTATGCCAACGCTGGTTCTGGCGGCGTTGGCCGCGGCGGGGCGTATCTTGTTTGGCCCCATTCCCGACTTTAAACCCGTGAGCGCCATCGCCATTATCGCGGGGGCGACGCTGGGCCGGCGCAGCGGGTTTATGGTCGGCGCGCTGGCGGCGCTGACCAGCAACTTCTTTTTTGGCCAGGGTATGTGGACGCCGTGGCAGATGTATGCCTGGGGACTCGTCGGCTATGTTGGCGGCGCCCTGGCGCATGCGGGTGCGTTCGACCGTGCGGATGGGACCGTGCGCATGCCGGCATTGCTTGCGTACGGTTTTGCATCGGGCCTGCTCTATGGCGTCGTGATCAACGCATACGACATCATCGGTTTTGTGCAGCCGCTCACGTGGGCGGGCGCCGTGGCGCGTCTTGCCACGGCGGTGCCGTTCGACATCGCGCACGGACTCGCGACCTGCGTGTTTTTGGCCGCCCTGTACAAGCCCTGGTGTCGCCGCATCAACCGAGTCGTCGTGAAGTACGGGCTGTAGGGCTGGTTGTGTCGGGGCGGGAATCAATACTGTCGAAGTACCATTTCAAAACTATGCCGGTTTACGGGGCTAGATTGGCACAGGCAGGCCATACCGACTTTTTTCGAAATAGAGTAAGCCGTTTACCTGCAGTTTTATTATTTCTGAATTGCGTATGGTTGGGGGTTTGCGATTTAGCCCCGTAAACCGGCATAGTTTTGAAATGGCCGGTTGACATGACGGGCATCGTGGCCCTCAGAGAGCCAAATTGATCCGTTTTCTTCCGTCCCCAGACGTCCCCGGGAATCAGCTGAACCCGCCCGCCAC
>NZ_QSKJ01000001.1:330693-330898 GCF_003469895.1 Collinsella sp. AM28-11LB | reverse complement strand
CCCCCCGCCCGCCACGAAAGCTGCCCATCTACTACGCTTAGCCTGATACCCCCGACCATGACCGCGTTTTATGAAAAACCGCAGGCTTTCTACCTGCGGTTTTCTTTTCGCGTTGTTCGCTGTGGTTGAGGGTGGCGGCCTAAACGTAGTAGATGGGCAGGTTTCGTGGCGGGCGGGGTGCGCGAACACGCTCGCAAGACGAAAA